>JASHQL010000587.1 GCA_030039155.1 Streptosporangiaceae bacterium
CATCACCGAGATGCCGACCACGCCGGGCACCAGGATCGTGGCGAACGCTGACTGCTGCACGGTGGTGTGCCCGCCGATGCCCTGGCCGATCTTCGGGAACACGTACAGGAACACAAAGCACAGCAGGAACGGCTGGATGACCGTGCGCAGCACGAAGATCCCAAGTTGCTTGCGCAGCACGACCACGTCGCGCAGCAACAGCGCGCCGAGCGCGGTCCAGCTGGCCGCTACCACCGACCTGGTCGGGCCGCCGCCGATCCGGCTGGCCGGCTGCGCCTGGGCTGGGGACGTTATTGAAGTGGCCATCAGTCCTCCCTCAGCTCCTTGCCGGTCAGGTTGATGAACACGGTCTCCAGGCTGGGCTCGGCGACCGAGACATCGACTAGGTCGAACCCGTGCCGCTCGGCCGCCAGCACGATCGCGGGCACCAGCCGCTCGCCGCCCTGCACGTGCAGCTGCAGCCGGTCGTCGGCCTGCCTGGTCCTGGTCACCCCTGGCACCTCCTCACCGAGTACCTCGGCAAGCTGGCCGGTATCGCCGAGCGCCTTGATCGTCACGACCGTGTCCGCGCCGATGCTCTGCTTCAGCGCCGCCGGGGTATCGAGCGCCAGGATCTTCCCGTGGTCCATGATCGCCACCCGGTCGCAGAGCTGGTCGGCTTCCTCCATGTAGTGCGTGGTCAGCAGGATGGTCTGGCCCTGGCTGTGCAGCTCGCCGAGCAGGTCCCAGAGCGCGAGCCGGCTCTGCGGGTCGAGCCCGGCGGTGGGCTCGTCGAGGAACAGCACCGACGGCCGGTGGAAGATCGCCCGCGCCACCATCAGCCGCTGCGCCATCCCGCCGGACAGCGCGTACACCGACGCCTTTGCCCATTTGGCCAGCTGGAACTGCTCGAGCAGCTGATCGGCCACCTGCCTGGACGCCCTTGCGCCCATGCCGAACAGCCGCCCGTGGAAGTACAGGTTCTCCCAGACGGTGAGCTGCCGGTCCAGCGTGTTCTGCTGGGACACGATCCCGCTCAGCTGCTTGGCCAGCGCCGGGTGCCTGGCCACGTCAACCCCGGCCAGCAGCGCGCGGCCCGAGGTCGGCACCACCCTGGTGGTGAGCATGCCCGCGGTGGTCGTCTTGCCAGCGCCGTTCGGGCCGAGCAGGCCGAAGATCTCCCCGGCCCAGACGTCAAGGTTGAGCTTGTCCACCGCGGCGAAGTCGGTGCCCGGATAGATCTTGGTCAGGTCCTCGGTGTGGATGACCGCCTCGGCGCCACCGTCCGCCGCGCCGATCGCGCCCTTTGTCTGCTCTGCTGTGCTCATAGCGCTGCTCATCCTAAGTGAGCACACTGCCATTGCGGGTGCCCGGCCACTTCGTGGGTAATAGTGCTGCATCATGAGCGCCGTGCAACGGCTCGCCAGCCGCGCCGACAAGCTGCAGCAGCGACGGCCCTGGCTCGCGGTGCCGGTCGCGACCTGGAAGAAGTTCAGCGACGACCAGGCCGGCAACCTGGCAGCGCTGGTCGCCTACTACGCCTTCGTGGCGCTGCTGCCGCTGCTGCTCGTGCTGGTCTCGGTGCTCGACCTGCTGGTCAGGAACAACGAGGCGCTGCGGGACAAGCTGCTGAACTCGGCGCTGCAGCAGTACCCGCTGATCGGCAGCCAGCTCAGGCCGCATGTCGAGCACGGCATCACCGGTACCGGATTCGCCCTGGTGGCAGGAATCGTGGTGGCGCTGTACGGCGCGCGCGGCGTGGCGAACGCGATCCAGAACTCGCTGAACAACGTCTGGGCGGTGCCGATGCTTGACCGGCCGCGATTCCCCTGGTCGCTGCTGCGCGGGCTGGGCCTGATCGCGACGCTCGGACCCGGCCAGATCATCACGATCACGCTGTCCGGGCTGGCCGGCGGGGCCGGCCATGCCGGCGCGGCGGGCCGGGCCGCTGCCATCGTGGTCGCGCTGCTGCTGAACATGGGGCTGTTCTGGCTGGCCTTCAGGATCGCCACCGCGCGGTCGATACCGGCCCGCGATTTCGCCCTCAGCGCCATCCTGTCGGCCGTCGCCTGGCAGATCCTGCAGCTGGTCGGCGGGTATTTCGTCGGCCACCAGCTGAAGAGCCACTCCGCCTACGGCGTGTTCGCCGTCGTCCTCGGCCTGCTCGCCTGGCTGTACCTGCAGGCGCAGATCACCTTGTATGTGGCCGAGTTCAACGTGGTGCGGGTGCGCGGGCTGTGGCCGCGCACGCTGAACCCGCCGCCGCTGAACGAGCCTGACGTGCTGACCTACCGGCTGGCGGCCAAGGCCGGCCAGCGCAGGCCGGAACTGGCCATCGAGGTGCGGCCGACCGGCTCGGCGACCGCGCACACGCCGCCCGCGGCACCGCAGTAGTCTGCTTTCCGCTGGTTTCCGAGTCAGCCACGGAGGGATCTGCCATGCCGAATCAGCCGCAGGGAGCTATCTGGGAGCCGCAGGCTGCCGACACCAGGCTCGCGCAGACGGCCGGCGCCGCGGCCGGCGGCGTGTTCACGTCCGACCTGTCGGTGTCCGAGTACGTGCTGCTCGGCGAGGCCGGATTCGAGCCGCTCGGCTTCGTGGTCGGCTCCTCGATCTACCACGTGGGCCTGCAGGTGGGCCGGTGGAACCAGAACATGGAGCTGCAGGTGCTGACCCAGGCCATGTACAACGCCAGGGAACTGGCGATGGCCAGGATGCGCGCCGAGGCCGATCACCTCGGTGCCGACGGCATCGTCGGGGTGAACCTGAAGATGCAGATGTACGCCTGGGGCCAGGGCTGCCTCGAGTTCGTCTCGACCGGCACCGCGGTCCGGCACCTGGCAGGCACCGGCGCGCATCGCGCGCCTGACGGCCGCGCGTTCACCTCTGACCTGTCCGCGCAGGACTTCTTCCGGCTGCTCGCGGCCGGCGCCGTGCCGGTCGCGTTCGTGCTCGGCACCTGCGTGTACCACATCGCCCATCAGTCGGCCATGCAGGCGCTGCGGCAGGTCGGCCAGAACCAGGAGATGCAGCAGTTCACCCAGGGCGTCTACGAGGCCCGCGAGCTGGCGCTGACCAGGATGCAGGCAGAGGCCACGCAGGCGGGCGCGACCGGGATCGTCGGCGTCGACGTCGGCGTGCACAACCACGTCTGGGGCGAGCACGCGACCGAGTTCCTGGCCACCGGCACCGCGATGCGGCGGCTCGGCGAGGAACACCGGCTGCCAGACACCACGCCCAAGCCCACGTTCACGCTGGGGCTCGACCGCTAGCCGCACCGAGGTTTTGGCGGCAAAACCAGTAGACGGGCGGCCAAGTCCGGTTCAATGTGGAGTCCGCGCGGGGCGCGCACCCCCGTGTTCGCGCGCAGGATCCGACGAGCTGGCTGGGATGACCATGGCGACGTTTGGCGATGTGGTGTTTGACTGCCGGCACCCGGCGTCGCTTGCCAGGTTCTGGGCCGCCGCGGTGGACGGCTACGCGGTGGCGCCCTACGACGAGGACGAGCTCGAGCGGCTCCGCGAGGCCGGCATCGACGACCCTGAGGACGACCCGACGGTGCTGGTTGAATCGGACGCCGACGGCTCGCCGCGGCTCTGGTTTCAGCTCGTGCCCGAGCCCAAGGTGGTCAAGAACCGGCTGCACGTGGACCTGTTCTGCGTGGACGTCAGCGCGGAGGTGGAGCGGCTGACCGAGCTGGGCGGCCGGGTGCTTGCCAAGCATGACGGCTGGGTCAC
>JASHQL010000060.1 GCA_030039155.1 Streptosporangiaceae bacterium
GTTGATATGCCATATGCCATGTGAAATATTACAAATGGCGGGCCGGGGCTCGCCTGGCAGCGGCGGCGCCAGCCGGGCGTCTGGCCCTCAGTGCAAGGGAGGGAGCCTCGTGGGCCTGTCGCCATGGCGCGGGGTCCTGGTAGCCAGCGCGCTGCCGTTCACCAGTGACCTGCGCGTCGACTACGACCGATATGCCGAGCACGTGGCCTGGCTCGCCGCATCCGGCTGCGACGGCATCACGCCGAACGGGTCGCTCGGCGAGTACCAGACGCTGACCGACGGGGAACGGGCCAGGGTGGTCGACACCGCGATCGCCGCCGCGCCGCCGGGCTTCGCGGTCATCCCTGGCGTGGCCGCGTACGGGTCAGCCGAGTCGGTCCGGTGGGCCGAGCAGGCCGCCGCGGCCGGCGCGCACGCGGTGATGTGCCTGCCGCCGAACTCCTACCGCGCCGACATCCGCAGCACGATGAGCCACTACCGGGACGTCGCGGCGGTCGGCCTGCCGGTGGTGGCCTACAACAACCCGCAGGACACCAAGGTGGACCTGACCCCGCAGGTGCTCGCGCAACTGCACGACGCAGGCCTGATCTGCGCGGTGAAGGAATTCGCCGGCGACCCGCGGCGGGCCTACGAGCTGCACGAGCTGGCGCCCGAGCTGGACCTGCTGATCGGCTCGGACGACACCGTGCTCGAGTTCGCGCTGGCCGGCGCGTGCGGCTGGGTGTCCGGCTACACCAACGCGTTCCCCAGGTCGTGCATCGAGCTGTACCAGCTGGCGCTCGGGCCAGAGCTGCCCAAGGCAGTGCCGCTGTACCGGCAGCTGCACCCGCTGCTGCGCTGGGACTCCAAGACCGAGTTCATCCAGGCCATCAAGTTCAGCATGGACCTGGCCGGCCGGTACGGCGGGCCGTGCAGGCCGCCGCGGCAGCCGCTGACCGACCAGCAGGCTGCGCTGCTGCGGGAGCTGACCGAGAAGGCGATCGCCGAGGGCATGGCGTGACCGGGCGGACCAAGGACGGGCAGCTCGGCTCCGCGGTCGGTGAGCTGATCAGGTCGGTGTCACCGCAGCGGCCGGCCGACGTGATCGGCGAGTACCCCGCGCGCACGCCAGAGCAGGTGCAAGCCGCCGCCGGGCAGGCGCGCGACAGCCAGCGTGACTGGTGGCGGGCAGCGGCCGCGGCTCGCTCGGCGGCGCTGTCGGCAGCGGCCGCGCAGCTGCGAGCCCGCAGGGACGAGGCGGCGGCGCTGATCACCAGGGAGGTCGGCAAGCCGGCCGGCGAGGCGGCGGGCGAGGTCGCCAGGTCGGTGTCGATCCTCGAGTACTACGCCCAGGCCTGCTTTGCCGAGCTTGGCGCGCACTACCCGCCGTCAGCCGTCGATCGGGGGGGTCAAGCGGGGTCGTCCGCCCAGGGCAATACCGGCCTGCTGTACACCGAGCGGCGCCCGCACGGGGTTGCCGGGCTGATCACGCCGTGGAACTTCCCGCTGGCGATCCCGCTGTGGAAGGCCGCGCCAGCGCTCGCGGCCGGCAACGCCGTGCTGCTCAAGCCGTCACCCGAGGCGGCCGGCTGCGCCGAGCTGATCGGCGACATCCTCGGCGGCTGCCTGCCTGCCGGGCTGCTGACCGTGCTGCCTGGCGGCGCGGCCACCGGGGCCGCCGTGGTCGCGGCTGCCGACGTCGTGTCGTTCACCGGCTCGGTGCAGGTCGGCCGGCAGGTCGCGATCACCGCGACCGGCCGCGGCGTGCCGGTGCAGTGCGAGATGGGCGGCCAGAACGCGGCGATCATCCTGCCAGACGCCGACCCCGCGGCAGCCGCTGCCATGGTGGCGGGCGCCGCGATGGGCTACGCCGGGCAGAAGTGCACGGCGACCAGGCGGATCATCGTGGTCGGCCAGCAGCACGCCTTCGTGGCGGCGCTCACGGCGGCGGTGGCCGCGCTGGCGCCGGCCGATCCGGCCGAGCCCGGCACCGTGGTCGGCCCGCTGATCACCGACAGCGCGCGGGCGAAGGTGCTCGCCGCGGTGGCGCTCGCCGCGGCCGACGGCGCGCGGGTGCTGACAGGCGGATCAGGGCCGGCCGGCGACGGCTGGTTCGCCGAGCCTGCCCTGGTGGACGGGCTGCCGCCCGGCCATCCGCTGTGCCAGCAGGAGACGTTCGGGCCGTTCGCCGTGCTGCAGCACGCCGACGATGTCGACAGCGCAGTCGCGCTGGCGAACGGAGTGGAGTTCGGCCTGGTCAGCTCGGTACACGGGGGCAGCCTCGGCCCGCTGCTCGGCGCGGTGGCGGGCCTGGACACCGGCCTGATCCGGGTGAACGCGCCGACCACCGGCGTGGACTTCTACGCGCCGTTCGGCGGCGAGAAGGCATCGGGCCTCGGCCACCGCGAGCAGGGCATGGCCGCGCTCGCGTTCTACGCCTCGACCAGGACCATCACGATCGCGGCCGGGCCTGGCTAGGGGTTCTCCTCGCGGCCAGCCCAGACCCCCCTGGTATGCGCGATATGCGCCGCCATCAGCCGCGTCGCGCCGCCTTCGTCCCTGTTTTGCAGGCACACGAGAAGCTCGTGGTGCTCCTGCGCGGAAGCCGTCAGTCGCCCGGCCCTGGCCAGCGCGGACAGCCCGAACAGCCGGGTCTGCCGCCGTAGCCGGTCCACCAGGTCGGTCAGCCGCGGATTGCCGAGCACCGAAATGAGCTGGACGTGAAATCTGCGGTCGGCATCGAGATACCTGATCAGGTCGATGTCCGCCGCTGCCTTGGTAATTTGGTCGGCAAGCTCGTGCAGCGAGCCGAGCATTTCCTGGGTAATCAGCGTGGCGGCCTTTGCCGCGCTCGGCACCTCGAGCAGCAGCCGGATCTGCGAGATCTGGTCCAGATCGCTCTCCGACATTTCCAGCACCCGGAACCCCTTGTTCCTGGCGACCGCGACGAAACCGTCTTTCACCAGGTCAAGCATCGCCTCGCGAACCGGGGTCGCGGACACGCCGAACTGCTCGGCCAGGCCGGGAGCCGAGTAGATAACGCCAGGCTGCAGCTCACCGGAGACCAGCGCCGCCTCCAGCGCACGGCTCACCTGCTCACGCAGGCTCCCGGCCTGGATCGCCGATATGTGCGTTTGCGTATTGTCCCGGTGATGGGTGACCGAAGCCATCCGCCGCCCTCCCGATGGGCAATATGTAATGTCCCACATATTACTGCACGCCGAACTTCGTGCCTGGCGCGCCGAACGGACGCGCGGGGAAAGCGCCGAAGCCGAGCCGGCCCGATCCGCGGCCTCGGTTAACCCTCCGCCGCGGCGTCGGCCGCTCTGGCATCGGCGGCCGGCAACGTCGTATCCGCGGGCGCGGTCGCCGAGTGCGCCGCAGGGGCCAGCACCAGCTCCTCTGGCCGGTGCTCAGGCGCCGGCTTGCCGACTATCTGGTACACCGCGGACCCGTCCACCGTCTCCTTCTCGAGCAGCAGGCTGACCAGCTTGGCAAGCTCGGCGCGATGCGCGGTGATCAGGTCGATCGCGTGCTGCTCCGCCTCGCGCAGCAGCCTGGCAACCTCGCTGTCCACGGTGGCCTGGGTCGCCTCGGCGAACGGCCTGCTCGACAGCCCGGCTCCGCCGCCGCCGAGGAACACCGAGCCGCCCTCCGGGTACCCGACCGGGCCGAGCGCCGGTGACAGGCCGAACTCCCGCACCATCTTGATCGCCAGGTCGGTCGCGCTGGCCAGGTCGTTCGCCGCGCCGGTCGAGCCCTGGCCGAGCTCGACCAGCTCAGCGGCCCGGCCGCCGAGCCGGACCGCGAGTGTCTGGTTCAGGTAGTCCTCGCCGTACAGGTGCCGCTCCACCAGCGGCAGCTGCTCGGTCACGCCGAGCGCCTGGCCGGCCGGCAGGATGGTGACCTTCGCCACCGGGTCGGCACGGTCGGACAGCGCGGCGACCAGCGCGTGCCCGGACTCGTGGATGGCCACCGCGTTCTTCTCCTCTGGCAGCAGCACGTTGGAACCTTCCCGGCGCCCGAGCAGGATCCGGTCCCTGGCCGCGTCGAAGTCCTCGGCCGACAGCACGTCGCGGTTTGCCCTGACCGCGACGATGGCTGCCTCGTTGGCCAGGTTGGCCAGGTCGGCGCCGGAGAAGCCGGGCGTGCCCCTGGCCACCACCGAGAGGTCGACATCGGGCCCGAGCTTCTTGTCCCGGCAGTGCACGGCGAGGATCGCGGTGCGCTCGGCCAGCGTCGGCAGCGGGATCGTCACCTGCCGGTCGAACCTGCCTGGCCGCAGCAGTGCCGGATCAAGCACCTCTGGCCGGTTCGTGGCGGCAAGCACCACGATGCCCTCGGTCATGTCGAAGCCGTCCATCTCCGACAGCAGCTGGTTCAGCGTCTGCTCGCGCTCGTCGTTGGCGACCACCGCGCCGGTGCCAGCCCGGCGCTGGCCGATCGCGTCGATCTCGTCCACGAAGATGATGGCCGGCGCGGCCTTGCGCGCCTCGGCGAACAGGTCGCGCACCCTGGCCGCGCCGACGCCGACGAACATCTCCACGAAGCTGGAGCCGGCCACCGAGAAGAACGGCACCGAAGCCTCGCCGGCCACCGCGCGGGCGAGCAGCGTCTTGCCGGTGCCTGGCGGGCCGATCATGAGCACGCCGCGCGGCGCCATCGCGCCGGCCCGGCGGTACCGGTCGGGGTTCCGCAGGAAGTCGATCACCTCGGCGATCTCGGCCTTCGCCCCGTCGTACCCGGCCACGTCGGAGAACTTGGTGGTGGGCCGCTCTGAGTCGAACACCTTGGCCCGTGCCCGGCCGACGCCGAGCACGCCCTGCAGCCCGCCTGCGCCGCGCCGCGCCATCCTGGAGAACCAGTAGAACACGATGATCAGCGGCAGGAACAAGATCAGGAAGTACAGGATGATGCTGCCGAGTCCGGAACTCGGCGGCAGGTAGGTCACCTTCGCGCCGTCCTTGGACAGCTGCGCCGCCAGGTTGGTGGACGATGGCGGCGTCACGGTGGTGTAGCTCTTGCCGCTGGTCAGCTCGCCGGTCACGGTCGTGTTGGAACCGCTCGAGCTGCTCTCAAACTCCGCGGTCTTGATCCGGCCGCCGTTGGCGTAGGAGATGAACTGCGAGTAGTTCAAGCTCACCGGCTGGGAGACGTTGATCCCCGGCAACAGGTAGAACAGCACCAGGGTGGCAAGCAGCGCGATCGGCCACAGCCAGTGCCGCCAGGCTGGCGGCGGCGGCGGGGCGGTCTTGACTGGTTTGTCGCCTGGCGGCGATGAATTCGGCTGCCTGCTCATATCTCTCCATTACGCGGCAGACTGCTGGGAAATTCCAGAATCCTCTCACAGCGCAACGGGCGTCTGCCGGTTCAGTTTTGCCGCCGCGGCACCGCCGCGCACGGTGGTCAGGATCTCGTTGACGGTCTGCTGAATTTCCTGCTGCCTGCCTGGCATGTCCTTGCTGGCGAAGTTACGCAAGATGTCCAGCGCAGAGTCCTGCTGATGCAGGATGTCAAACTGCTGCTTGGCCATCCGGAAGGAGCACTGCCATGCCGTTCGCGATCACAGTCAACGGCGAGCAGCGGCAGGTCAGCGGTGCCGAAGGGGAAAGCCTGCTCGACGTCCTGCGCGATCAGCTCGGCGTCACCGGGCCCAAGCTCGGCTGCGGTGAGGGCGCCTGCGGAGCCTGCACGGTGCTCGTCGGCAGGCGGGCGGTGACCGCCTGCCAGGTCCCGGCGGCCGAGGCGGCAGGGCAGCGGATCACCACGGCGGAGGGCCTGGCCGAGGGCGGCATCCTGCATCCGGTCCAGCAGGCCTGGCTGGAGACCGGCGCGCTGCAGTGCGGCTTCTGCACACCGGGCTGGCTGACCGGCACCGCGGCGCTGCTCGCCGCGGTGCCGCACCCGGACGACGAGCGGATCGCCGCCGAGCTGGCCGGGCACGTCTGCAGGTGCTGCACCTACCCGCGGATCCTGCAGGCGGTGCACCGCGCCGCCGAGCTGTTTGACCAGCCAGAGCAGCTCGTCCCGGTGCCGGCCGCCGCGCAGGCCGAGGCCGGGCTGCGCGACCAGGCGGGCCGCGGCAACGCCGGCGATGGCTGGCCTGACCAGGCCGGGCCGCCCTGGGACCTGGCCGGCAAGCAGCCGGAGACGTTCGCGGCAGCGATGCCAGAGGGCCTGCTCACCGCGGTGGCCGGAGCGCAGCCCGCGGGCGGCTGGGGCGCCCCTGACGACGCCTGGGTGCATGTCGGGGCGGACAGCAGCGTGACGGCCTTCACCGGCAAGGTCGAGGCCGGCCAGGGCACCAGGACGGCGCTGTCCATGCTGGTGGCCGAGGAACTCGCCGTGCGGCCTGCCGCGGTCAGGCTGGCCATGGCGAACACCGATACCTCGCCCTTCGACCTGGGCACCTTCGGCAGCA
>JASHQL010000588.1 GCA_030039155.1 Streptosporangiaceae bacterium
CTCGCCCCCATCGACCTGGTCATCACCCGCTGACCGGACTTGGCCGGCGCATGGCCCGCGGGAGATCAGGCGGCAGCGATCTCGAAGGCCAGCGCTGATACTGGCTTGCCGGGACTTGCATGCCGGGCCGCAAAATGCAGGGGTGACTCGTGATGGAGTGTCCCAGGCCTGTGCCCTTACCTTCGCCCTGCGCGGGGCTGAGGGCCGGGTGACGATCACCTACGGCGTGAACAGCGACCCGGCCCGATGGGGGTTCGACCTACTCGGCCTTGACTTCGGTGTCGAAGCGGCGCGCGGCTTCCCGGTCATCCGTGCTCAGGTCGCCTTCCCCAAGGAAGGCTATGCCGGCCTGCTCGGCTGGGTGCAGGTCGTCGAGTATGTCGTGCAGCAGGACGGGGTTCCTGGCGAGACCGAGTGGGTCGTTCCGGACGTAGCGCCCCAGTCTCGGGACGCGAACACGCCCTATATGACTTTCGGCATCAATCCCGTCCTGTTTGACGCCCCCGCCTTCGCCGAGAAGAACGTGGACTGGACGGCACGGTCGTTCCTCACCTATACACCCGACTGCCTGATGACGCCGGTGGTGGAACCTCTGTGCGGCTTCAGCTGGGGGTACGTGATCACAGATGGGACCGTCACGCCAAAAGAGCTTGCTCCATCCTCCCCGGACGACTGGATCCAAGCGCGTCGCATGCTCCGCGTGCGGTTGCCGACGTGGCGCTTCGGCGGCGACGACTGGAGCCCTCCGCGCTTCGACCAGTGACGATCGGCCACAGTCCATGATGCGCGACGGCCCACCACCCGACAGATTCCGGCTGACCTGGGTACTTCGGGTGTCGAGCGATTGATGAGTGCCCGTGGCTGCCCGTCGCTGACCGCTGTTCACAGCCGGGATCATCTTCAGGGCCGGCCCTAGCGGCCGGCGCGCGGCACTGGCGGGCGGCCCCGACATCTGGGAAGTCATCCGCGCTATCAGGTGAGCACACGCCGGCGAGCCAGATCTGGACAGGGACAGCGTGCTGAAGCTGGTCAGTGAGAACACCGGCCTTGCGCCGCGCCTGCTCAACACAGCCATCCGCTACTGGGCCGTCTACCCCGCGGACGTGGACGGCGAGATAGCCGCCGCCGACGCAGCCGAGGAAGCCGCAGAGCAATCCTGGAAACGCGAGCGCGACCTTCTGGCCGGTTAGCAGTGAGCCAACCGCTCTTGCTGGACGAAATGTTCTCCGACAACATCGCCCAGCAACTTCGCGTAAGCGGCTACGACGTGACAGCCGTCGTGGCTGACGCCGCACTGGTGGGACTGCCAGACGAGCAGATTCTCGCGCACGCAGCCGCAACCGGTCGCGTGCTGGTGACCTCGAACATCAAGGACTTTGTTCCCCTGGACGGACGCTATCGCGCCGCCGGGCAGTCACATGCTGGCCTAGTCCTGGTTTCGACCAAGACGTTCCTGCGGAACCTCGGCTTCACGGCTGCCGTCACATCGGCCCTGGCGGCATTGCTCCGGACCGGCGCGAAGATCGAGCCAGGGCAGGCTCAGTTCCTGACGCGTGGCTAAGCACGGCCGCAGCGACGGGCTAGCCGGCTGCTGCGGCGGAGCCCACCGGGCGCCCGTAGGTCACCGACGCCAGCACGGCCGACGGTGCTGCCAGGCGGTACTCGGCGTCCGGGTGTGCGCCGAGAGCGTCATTCACCGTGGACAGCGCGACCCGCAAGCCGACGAATACAGTCATGGCGAAGATGTCTGCGTCACAGAAGCCCGCGTCCCTGAGGTTCTGCACGTCCTGCGCAGTCGCGCTGTTCGGGCTCCGCGCGATCAGGCGGGCCCAGGCGGCCATCGCACGTTCGGGCTCGGTCAGCGCGGAGTCCTCACCGCGCAGCACCCCGGCAGCAAGCTCGGCACCGGCTTCACTGGCCAGCTTGGTCCCCCAGGCCAGCGAGCAGTAGGAGTCGCCGAGCGTGGAAGCGCAGGCGGTCACCAAGATGCCGCGCTCCCGTGCCGTGAACGGCCGCCCCGAGGTGACCTGGCTCATCAAGCTGAACAGGTTGTTCGACGCCTCAGGCTGGTAAGCCCACAACCGGGACGCGTTCATCACGAAGCCAACTTCGGCAAGATCCTCATCGAAGATGGCCCTGGCCGCATCGCTGACCTCGGCGACGGCCAGGAACTGGCCCGCTGGCGTGCTGGTGTCGTCAGTCATCTCGCCCTCATTAGACGTGCCTTCGAGCTCAATCCTCGCGTACGCACCGTGTGCGGGATCGTGTGAGCCATGCGTCTGGCCCTGATCAGCCCATGCAACCGACGTCCAACGGGCCGGACGGCACTTGTCATCGGCAGCGTCAAGGGCGGCCAGCTCCGCACCCGCTGGCAATTGGGTCGAGCGCTTCACGACCCTCTGCCAAGATGCGGCCGGTGGGATGGGATGCACTTGAGCAGTGGGGTGACGACGCCGTTTGCGTCGAACATCTCGCTGGAGGAGTTGGCGTCAACCAGGTGCGGACAGTGCGCGTCAACGGGCACCTCGCGGTCGGTCGTCTTGGCCAGCGCAGCGACGCTGATCTCGCCT
>JASHQL010000589.1 GCA_030039155.1 Streptosporangiaceae bacterium
GGGGAGATCCGCCGGGTAGCCGGCCTGCAGCTGCGGCTGGCCGAGGCCGAGCGGATGGGCTTCAGGCGAGCGCTGGTCCCTGCCGGGTCCGCGGCACTGCCGAGTCAGGCGGGCCAGATCATGGTGACCGAGGTGGCCGACGTCGCCACCGCGATCGCGGCCGGGCTCGGTGGCACTCGTTAGGCGCCGTCGGCGCAGCCAGGCACGGCTACACTGGCGAATGGATCACGTTCCCGTGGGCAGGGGTGCTTGGGGTGAGCACAGGACGGGAAGATCGGCGCCGCGCCGCACTCGCCGCGCTCGCGCCAGGAACCGAGCTACGCGACGGGCTCGACCGGATTGTCCGCGGCAGCACCGGTGCGCTCGTCGTGCTCGGCTACGACCAGAGCGTCGAGGGCCTGTGCTCTGGCGGGTTCCAGCTCAGCGCCGAGTTCTCCGCCACCAGGCTGCGCGAGCTGGCCAAGATGGACGGCGCCATCGTGCTCGACACGACAGGCGCGACCATCGTCAGGGCGGCGGTCCAGCTGGTGCCAGACCCGTCGCTGCCCACCGGTGAGTCAGGCACCAGGCACCGGACGGCCGAGCGGGTGGCCAGGCAGACCGGGTTCCCGGTCGTCTCGGTCAGCAAGTCGATGCGGGTGATCGCCGTCTACACCGGCGGCGAGCGGCACGTCCTCGAGGACTCTGGCGCGATCCTGTCAAGGGCGCAGCAGGCGCTCGGCACCCTCGACCGGTACCGGCAACTGCTCAACGAGGTGGCCGGCCGGCTGTCCATGCTGGAGATCGAGGACCTGGTGACGGTGCGCGACGTCGCGATCGTGGCGCAGCGGCTCGAGCTTGTCGGCCGGATCGCCGACGAGATCACCGGCTACGTGGTCGAGCTCGGCACCGACGGCAGGATGCTCGCGCTGCAGCTTGACGAGCTTGTCTCCGGCACCGGCAGCGAGCGGGCGCTGCTGGTGCAGGACTACGCGCCGTGCGGCCACGACGGCGCGTCGGCCGCCGACACCGTGCACGCGTCGCTGGCCGCGCTGACCCTGGACGAGCTGCTCGACCTCAGCGCGGTTGCGGCAGCGCTCAGGTTCGACACCCCTGAGCAGCTCGAGGCGCACGTCAGCCCGCGCGGCTACCGGCTGCTTGCCAGGGTGCCGCGGCTGCCAGCCTCGGCAGCGGTCCGGCTGACCGAGCACTTCGGCAGCGTGCAGAAGCTGCTGGCAGCAAGCGCCGAGGATCTCAGCGCCGCAGGCGGGCTTGACCCGGCGCAGGCGCGCAGCATCAGGGAAGCGCTGTCCAGGCTCGCCGAAAGCTCGCTGCTCGACCGGTACGCCTAGCGCGATCAGTGGATGCGGAATCGCTCCAGGTTGCTGATCAGCGAGCCGTCGGTGACCCGCGCCGTGTAGGTACCGGCCGGCACCTGGGTCGCTGGTGCCGGGCAGCCGCCAGAGGCGGCACGCAGGTCCCAGGAAATCGGCAGCACGGTCGGCACTCCCTGGGACAGGTTGGTCTCCAGCGAGCCGGCCCCACGCACGCATTCGGCCGACGTCCAGATCGGCGTGCTGCCGGCCCTGATCTCCAGCACCACGTGCCGGGCGCCCACGTTGAACTTGCAGGTGCCCTTGGCCACCGACACCACGTCGACCTGGAACACCGGCAGCTGGCCCGGCCCGTAACTCTGCTGGGTGGCGAACAAGCTGAGCACCACGCCGGCCGGCGCGCAGTGCCGGAACGGCCCGGCAGCCGCATGGTGCCGGCCAGGCGTCACGGTGTTGCCCGGTGCCAGCGGGGTTGTCCGTGCCGCGTGCGAAGCCGCGGGCCGGCTGCTTGTCCCGGCGCCGGTGGCCGGCGGGCTGGCTCCGCCGCCCATCGCGCCTTCGAACGCCCAGGCAACCACCGCGAGGACCGAGACACCGACGGCCAGCGCGCCAACCCGGCGGCGCCAGTACACCACCGCGGACCGCTCGCGGGCCGGCGGCGGCGTCCGGACCGGGCCTAACGTGCTGGTAGGCATACGACGAGTATGCAAGAGATAACGCTCAGTAGTCGCCTGACCCGCCGAGGCGCTGTGCAGCCTCGCCGATTGCTCTACATGGCAGGATCGCACCATCATGAGCTCGCCGTACGCAGCGCCGATCGTCGGCTGGTACCAGCGCAACGCGCGTGACCTGCCGTGGCGCCGCCCGGACGCCTCGCCCTGGTCGATCCTGGTCAGCGAGATCATGCTGCAGCAGACCCAGGTGGCCAGGGTGCTGCCGGCCCACGCCGCCTGGCTGGAACGATGGCCAACCCCCAGAGCGCTGGCCGACGCCACACCCGGCGACGCGGTGCGCCAGTGGGGCCGCCTCGGCTACCCCCGCCGCGCGATCAGGCTGCACGCGACGGCCGGCGAGCTGGTTGCCAAGCACAACGGCCAGGTGCCAAGCGACGCGGCAACACTCGCCCAGCTACCGGGCGTCGGCTCCTACACCGCGGCCGCCGTGGCCAGCTTCGCCTTCGGCCAGCGCGAGCCCGTTCTCGACACCAACGTCCGCCGGGTCCTCGGCCGTCTCATCGCCGGCGAGGCCACACCACGCCAGGCCACATCCGCCGCCGAACGCCGGATGGCCGAGCAGCTACTCCCGCAAGACGGCCGGCAAGCGGCCCGCTGGTCGGTAGCGGTCATGGAGCTCGGCGCATTGATCTGCAGCGCGACCAGCCCGAATTGCCAGCAGTGCCCGGTAGCCGACCGCTGCCGTTGGAAGCAAGCAGGAAGCCCCCCGGCTCCGCCACACCGGCCAGGCGTGCGTTACCAAGGCACCGACCGCCAGTGCCGGGGCGCACTCCTCGCGGTGCTCCGCGCCACACCAGGAGCCGTCACCCCCGACGACCTCGCAGCCGCCTGGCCAGAAGCAGAGCAGCGCACCAGATCGCTGGCCAGCCTTGCAGCCGACGGACTTGTCGCCGAACTGCCAGACGGCTCGCTCACGCTGCCAACGGCCAGCGCCTAACCAAGGCGAGGTCTGGCGCGCGGCGGCCGCGGCAGCGGGCGTAACCGTAGCGGCGGGCCAGCGGCTACGGCGCAGCGACGGGCCGGCCAGGCCTCACCGTGCGCCGACCCGTGCCAGCCCGCAGAGCGCCCGCCGCGTGCCGGACCGACCCAGGCACCGGCGCAGGCAGCCACAAAGCAACGAGGCCCTGGCCGGATGGCCAGGGTCTCGCCGTTTGCTGCTAGCTAATCGCTCGCCGTCGAACCGCGGGCGACTGCCTTCGTCTCCACCGGCTCGGCTGGCGGCGGCGCGTCCGGCAGTTCCTGCGGCTTGGTCACGCCCTTGAACAAGAACACGCCTTCCTTGCCGCTGCCCTCCGCATCCACGATCACGATCTGACCAGGCTTCAGCTCGCCGAACAGGATCTTCTCCGACAGGTGATCCTCGATCTCCCGCTGGATGGTCCGCCGCAGCGGCCGCGCGCCGAGCACCGGGTCGTAGCCGCGCTCCGACAGCAGCTTCTTGGCCTCGGGCCGGATCTCGATGCCCATGTCCCTGTCCTTCAGCCGCTCGTCCACCTTGGTGATCATCAGGTCCACGATCTGGAAGATCTCGTCCTGGCTGAGCTGGTGGAACACGATCACGTCATCGACACGGTTCAGGAACTCGGGCCTGAAGTGCTGCTTCAGCTCCTCGCCCACCTTGGTCTTCATCCGCTCGTAGGAGCCGCGCGACTCCATCGCGGTGCCGAAGCCAACGGACACGCCCTTGGAGATGTCCTTGGTGCCGAGGTTCGTGGTCATGATGATCACGGTGTTCTTGAAGTCGACGACCCGGCCCTGCGCGTCGGTGAGCCGGCCGTCCTCCAGGATCTGCAGCAGCGAGTTGAAGATGTCGCCGTGCGCCTTCTCGATCTCGTCGAACAGCACCACAGAGAACGGCCGCCGCCTGACCTTCTCGGTCAGCTGGCCGCCCTCCTCGTAACCGACGTAGCCGGGCGGCGAGCCGAACAGCCTGGAGACCGTGTGCTTCTCCATGTACTCGCTCATGTCCAGCTGGATGAGCGCGTCCTCGTCGCCGAACAGGAACTCGGCAAGCGTCCTGGACAGCTCGGTCTTGCCGACCCCGGAGGGGCCGGCGAAGATGAACGACCCGCCTGGCCGCTTCGGGTCCTTCAGCCCTGCCCTGGTCCGCCTGATCGCCTGGCTCAGCGCCTTGATCGCGTCGTTCTGGCCGATGACCCTGCGGTGCAGCTCGTCTTCCATCCTGAGCAGCCGCTGCGACTCTTCCTCGGTCAGCTTGAACACCGGGATGCCGGTCGCCGTCGCCAGCACCTCGGCGATCAGCTCCTCGTTGACCTCGGCCGGGGTGTCCATGTCCCCGGCCTTCCACTCCTTCTCCCGCTGGTCCTTCTTGTCGATCAGCTGCTTCTCGGTGTCCCTGAGCTGCGCTGCCTTCTCGAAGTCCTGGGAGTCGATGG
>JASHQL010000061.1 GCA_030039155.1 Streptosporangiaceae bacterium
CGGCCGCCGGGGCGGCTGCCGCCTGGCCGTCGACCGGGTGCCAGCAGGCAAACTGGTGATCGCCGCTCCATTGCCCAGGCGCGGCGGCCCCGCTTGACCCGCCGGTGGCCTCGGTGAGCACCGGCTCGGTTTCCTGGCACTGCTGGGTCGCCCGGCTGCAGCGCGGCGCAAACCGGCAGCCAGGCGGCGGGTGCGCCAGGTCCGGCGGGATGCCGGGGATGTTCTGCAGCCGCCGGTTGCCCTCGTCGGTCAGCCGCGGAATCGAGCCAAGCAGCGCCTGGGTATACGGATGGTGCATGTCGGCGAACAGCGTGCCGGTGTCCGCCTTCTCCACCAGCCGGCCCGCGTACATCACGTTGACCCGGTCCGCGTGCCCGGCGATGACGCCCATGTCGTGCGTGATCAGCAGCATGGCCATGCCAAGGCGCTGCTTGAGCTCGTCAAGCAGCGACAGGATCTGTGCCTGGATGGTGACGTCAAGCGCGGTGGTGGGCTCGTCGGCGATCAGCAGCTTGGGCTCGCAGGACAGCGCCATGGCGATCATGACGCGCTGCCGCATGCCGCCGGAAAGCTGGTGCGGGTAGTCGCCAAGGCGCTCCTGCGGCCTGGGCAGCCCGACCATGCCGAGCACCTCGGTGGCGCGCTGCATCGCCTCCCGCTTGCTCGCGCTGCGATGCAGCCGGACCGGCTCGGCTACCTGGTAGCCGATGGTCTTGGTGGGATCCAGCGAGGTCAGCGGGTCCTGGAAGATCATCGCGACCTCGTTGCCGCGCAGCCTGCGCAGCTCGCTGTCGGGCAGGCCGACCAGTTCACGCCCGTCGAGCTGCACCGAGCCGCTGACGATCGCGCCGCCGGGCGGCAGCAGGCCCATGATCGACAGCCCGGTCATCGACTTGCCGCAGCCAGACTCACCGACCAGCCCGAGCGTCTCGCCGGCCTCGATATGCAGGTCGACGTTGCCGACCGCCTGCACCACGGACCTGGAAAGCTGGATGTGAGTGGACAGGTCCTTGATCTCAAGGACGGATGTCATCCGCGGCTCCCGCTGCTCGACTGTCGCCTCATCGCCTGCGCATCCGCACGTCAAGCGCGTCCCGCAGGCCGTCTCCGATGAGGTTGCAGGCCATCACGGTCGCGATCAGGCAGAAGCCTGCCGGGTAGATCAGCCACCAGTAGCCGTCCAGCATGAAGTTCGTGCCGTTGTTCAGCAGGTCACCCCAGTCGTAGTTGGGGTACTGCAGGCCGAAGCCGAGAAAGCCCAGGTAGGCGACGGTCAGGATGGAATCGGCGATGTTGAAGGTGACGTTCACGATGATCACGCTGAGCGCGTTCGGCAGCAGGTGCCGGTTGATCAGCCGCCACCTGGTGGCGCCGGCCGTGCGAGCAGCCGAGACGAAGTCCCTGACCCGGAGCGTCAGCACCTCACCGCGGACCAGCCTGGCCGGCACCAGCCAGGTGAACGCGCCGATGATCAGGCTGAGCGAGAGCACGTTCGCGCCGAACCGCACCGACACGATCAGCACCACGAACAGGAACGGGATCGACAGCAGGATGTCGACGATCCGCATCATGAAGCCGTCGAGCAGTCCGCCGGCCAGGCCGGCGATCGCGCCCCAGAGCGCGCCGACCGCGATCGCGAAGATGGCGGCGAGGAAGCCGATCTCCAGCGACGCCTGGCCGCCGTACATCAGCTCGCCGAGCACGTCGAAGCCCTCCGCGTCGGTGCCCAGCGGGTGGCCCTGCACCGGCGGCGAGTTGGCGATGCTCAGGTCCGAGTGCAGCACGTTGCCGTGGTAGACCAGCGGTCCGACGAAGCTGAACAGCACGAAGAACAGCAGCACCACGACCCCGGCCACCGCCAGCTTGTTCTCCGCGAACTCCCGGAGCGCGAGCCGCCAGCTGACCTGGACCGGGCCGATTTCGCCCGCCTCGGGGGCGCGGACGATGTCGAGCGGCGGCAGCGACCCGATGGCGTCGGCCATCTTCGCCTCCCTTCTGGATTGTCGGCGGTCAGGGTCAGGTGAGGCGGATCCGCGGATCGGCCACGGTCAGCGAGACGTCGGCAAGCAGGTTGCCGAGCACGGTCAGCACGGCGCCGATCAGCGTGTAGGCCAGCAGCACCGGGTAGTCCTCGTTCTGCAGGCTGTTGAAGAACAGCAGGCCGAGGCCGGGGAAGTTGAAGGTGGTCTCGCAGATCAGGTTGCCGGCCAGCAGCGCCGGGATCGACAGCCCGACCAGCGTGATCATCGGCAGCATGGCGTTGCGGGCCAGGTGCCGGTACAGCACCAGCCGTTCCGGCAGGCCCTTGGCCCTGGCCGCCTTGATGTAGTCCTGCGCCAGGGTGTCCATGGCGGCGGACCGCATGTACCGCGAGTAGCCGGCCAGCACCAGCAGCGTGAGGCAGACGATCGGCAGCGTCATGTCCCGCCAGTCAAGGACCACGCCGGTCATCGAGGCTGACTGGCTCCCTTCTGGCCCGAACACCCGCCAGATGATCGCGAAGAGCTGGATCGCGACCAGGTAGAGCAGGTAGTCAGGCATCGCGTAGAAGGTGAACGACAGCGTGGTGGCGACGTGATCGCCGACGCTGTTGCGCTTCACTGCCTGGTAGATGCCGAGCGGGATGGCGATCGCGACCGACAGCACCAGGGACACGCCAGACAGGTAGGCGCTGCGTTCCCAGCGCTCGCCGAACAGCGCGGCCACCGACTGGTTCAGCTTGAAGGAGTAGCCGAGGTTGCCGTGCAGCAGGCCGTCGACGTACGTCCAGTACTGCTGGAACACGCTGCCGCTGAACCCGTGCGCGCGGTTCCAGGCGTTGATCGCCGCCAGCGAGGCCTTCGGCCCGAGCACGGACCTGGCCGGCGAGGGATAGACGATGTGCAGCAGCAGGTAGGTGAAGATCGAGATGCCGATCAAGATCACCACAGCGGTGCCGCACCGGCGGATCAGGTAGGCAGTCACCGGCACCCTTTCTCGCTCGAGCAGCCGCTGACCTGCTCTCGGACTCTGGTGCCGGTTGTATCACTGGTGAGTCAATATCGTCCAGGCCAGGCGAGTTCAGGCGAGCTGTCCGTTTCAGCATCGTTACACCGCGGCTGCTGCCCGGCCGGCCCGCTCGGTACGCTCGGGTGATGAGCACGCCTACCCGCGCGCCGGCCGCCGCTCCCGGCATCGCCCCTGATCAGCAGCGCGACCGGGCCAGCGGGATCGGCGGCAACGCGGCCCGCCCCGACGGGACGCTCAAGGTCACCGGCCAGTTCGCCTACGGCAGCGACTTGTGGGCAGACGACATGCTCTGGGGCGTCACGCTGCGCAGCCCGCACCCGTACGCCAGGATCCGCGGCGTGGCCGTCGGCGAGGCGCTGGCCACCGGCGGGGTGTTCGCCGTGCTCACGCACGCCGACGTGCCCGGCAAGAACCGGTGCGGGCTGGAGCACTCCGACCAGCCGGTGCTGGCCGAGGACGTGGTCCGCTACCAGGGCGAGCCGGTGGCGCTGGTCGCCGCCGACCATCCGGAAGTCGCGCTGCGCGCGGCCAAGAAGATCGCCGTGGACTACCAGGTGCTCGACCCGGTGACCGAGGCGCGGGCCGCGCTGGCGCCGGGCGCGCCCGCGCTGCACCCGGACGGCAACCTGGTCAGGCACCTGAAGCTGCGCAAGGGCGACCCGGCGGCCAGCGCCGAGGTGGTCGTGACCG
Source organism: Streptosporangiaceae bacterium (assembly GCA_030039155.1). Classification (GTDB taxonomy): domain Bacteria; phylum Actinomycetota; class Actinomycetes; order Streptosporangiales; family Streptosporangiaceae; genus JOPF074. The sequence continues at coordinate 3,700 of JASHQL010000061.1, forward strand.
GCTGTTACCAGGTCGGCATGCAGGACCAGGCCTTCCTCGGTCCCGAGGCCGGCCTTGCCGTGCCGGACGGGCTTGGCGGCGTCGACCTGTACGTGGCGACGCAGTGGCTGCACGTGGACCAGCGGCAGGTGTGCGCGGCGCTCGGGCTGCCGCCGGAGCAGGTCAGGCTCACCCTGGCCGGGGTGGGCGGCGCCTTCGGCGGGCGCGAGGACCTCTCCATGCACGTGCACGCCTGCCTGCTCGCGCTGCACACCGGCAAGCCGATCAAGATGGTGTACAACCGCGAGGAGTCCTTCTTCGGGCACGTGCACAGGCACCCGGCCACGATGCGGTACGAGCACGGCGCCAGCGCTGACGGCAAGCTGCAGTACGTCCGCGCGGAGATCTACCTGGACGGCGGCGCCTACGCGTCGAGCACGCCGGCGGTCGTCGGGAACGCCGGCACCATGGGCATCGGCCCGTACGTGGTGCCGAACGTGCACGTCGACTGCTATGGCGCCTACACCAACAACCCGCCGTGCGGCGCGATGCGCGGCTTCGGGTCGGTGCAGACGGCGTTCGCCTACGAGGCGCAGATGGACAAGCTGGCCGCCACGCTCGGCATGGACCCGGTCGAGCTGCGCTGCCTGAACGCGATGAGCCTGGGCAGCGAGGCGCCGACCGGGCAGATTGTGGACAGCCAGGCGCCGGTGGCCGAATTGCTCGACCGGGTGCGCAAGATGCCGCTTCCGCCGGCTCGCGCCGGTGGCATCGGGGGGCCGTCCGCGCTGGCCGCGCAGCGGCACGGCCAGCCGGCCTTCGACCTGCGTGACCTGCCGGGCGGGGTAGCCAACACCACGCACGGCGAGGGCGTGCGGCGCGGCATCGGCTACGCGGTGGCCTACAAGAACGTCGGCTTCTCCGAGGGCTTCGACGACTACTCCACGGCGCGGGTCAGGCTTGAGGTGATCGGCGGCGAGCCGGTGGCGACCGTGCACACGGCCGCAGCGGAGGTCGGCCAGGGCCTGGTCACCGTGCAGCAGCAGATCTGCCGGACCGAACTCGGCGTCGACCAGGTCGTCATCCACCCGGTGAACACCCAGGTCGGCTCGGGCGGCTCGACCTCGGCGTCCAGGCAGACCTACGTGACGGGCGGCGCGGTCAGGGCGGCCTGCCAGGCGGTGGCCGGCCAGGCGGTCGCGCTTGCCCAGCGCCAGCTCGGCCGGACCATCGCCGACCTGCGGCTGGACGGCGGCCAGTTCGTCTCGGCCGCCGAGGGCACCGTCGCGTCGCTGGCCGGGGTGCTCGGCAGCGACATCATCGAGGAGACTGTGGAGTGGCGGCACCGGCCCACTTACCCGGTCGACCCGGAGACCGGCCAGGGCTTCGCGCACGTCCAGTACGCGTTCGCCGCGCACCGGGCCGTGGTCGACGTGGACACCGAGCTTGGCCTGGTCAAGGTGGTCGAGCTTGCCTGTGCGCAGGACGTCGGCAAGGCGATCAACCCGGACGCCGTGCTCGGCCAGATCCAGGGCGGCAGCGCCCAGGGCCTTGGCCTCGCGATCATGGAGGAGATCCAGGTCAGCGACGGGATGATCAGGAATCCGTCGTTCACCGACTACCTGATCCCGACCATACTCGACATGCCGCCGATGCAGATCGACGTGCTCGAGTACCCGGACCCGAACGCGCCGTACGGGCTGCGCGGCGTCGGCGAGCCGCCGACGATCTCCTCGGGCCCTGCGGTCGCCGCGGCGATCAGGGCGGCCACCGGCCTCGAACTGCACCGGGTCCCGATCAGGCCAGAGCACATCACGGGTTCCATGCCGGGACCGGCACCGTGACCGGGGAGGGGCAGCTGCGCGCCGAGACCGCGCAGGAGCTTGACTGGCTGCTCGCCGAGGTGGACGCCGAGCTGGCCAGCGCCTATCCAGGCGATCGGCCTGGCCGCCAGCCGGTGCACACCTGCTACCTGCCTGCCGACAGCTTCCGGCCAGACACCGCCGCGCAGTGGGGCACGGCCGCGCTTGGCGCGCTGGCCGACGCGGGACTTGACCGTGACGCCTTCGCCCAGGTGATGGGGCTGCCGCGAACGCTCGCCTGGCCGGTAAGGGAGCGGGTCATCGCGAAGCTGGCGAGCGAGCCGGTCGAGGACCTCAGGCTGGACTTCGAGGACGGCTACGGCAGCAGGCCGGACGCCGCCGAGGACGCCGACGCGGCAGCCGCGGCAGCCAGGCTGGCCGCGGCGGTGGCCGCCGGGCAGGCACCCGCGTTTACCGGCCTGCGCCGCAAGAGCCTGACCGCCGCCACCAGGCACCGGGCGATCGGCACGCTGGACATCTTCCTCGGCGAGCTAGCCGGCCGCGGCGGCGTGCCGGCCGGCCTGGTGCTCACGCTGCCGAAGGTCAGCCACGACCGGCAGGTGCACGCGATGACGCTGCTGTGCGAGCGGCTCGAGGCCGCGCACGGCCTGCCGGCCGGGCAGCTTCGGTATGAGATCCAGGTCGAGACGCCGCAGGTCGTGCTCGGCCAGGACGGTGCGGCGATGATCGCACGCTGCGTGCAGGCCGGGAACGGCCGGCTCACCGGGCTGCACTTCGGCACCTACGACTACTCGGCGGCGCTTGGCATCGCCGCGCAGTACCAGAGCCTGGACCATCCGGCCGCCGACCATGCCAAGAACGTGCTGCAGCTCGCCGCCGCCGGCACCGGCGTCCGGCTGTCCGACGGGTCGTCGAACGTGCTGCCGGTCGGCGGCCGCGCGGACGTGCTGGCCGCCTGGCGGCTGCACGCGGGGCTGGTCAGGCGGTCCCTCGAGCGCGGCTTCTACCAGGGCTGGGACCTGCACCCTGGCCAGCTGGTCAGCCGGTACGCGGCCAGCTACGGGTTCTTCCTCGGCGGTCTCGACCAGGCCTGCGAGCGCCTCCGCTCGGATGCGCAGCCGGCCGGGACAGCCAGCCGGCTCGAGGAGCCGGCCACCGCGATGGCGCTGGCCGGCTTCCTGCGCCGGGCGGTGGACTGCGGCGCGGTCACCGAGGCCGAGGTGACCGAGCGGACCGGGCTGACCGGCGGCCAGCTCGCCGAGCTGAGCTGGCCGGCCCACCTCCGCGACGCCGATGCCTGATCGTGAGGGTCCAGCGGGGTCGTCCCCCAACGGCGGTGCTGACCTGGTGATCCGGGCGGCCCGTGCGCTGACCCCGCACGGCATCAGGCCGGCCATCGTCGAGGTCACCGGCGGCCGGATCACGGCGGTCAGGCCGCACGGGTCGGGTTCGGCCGACGTCGAACTGGCCGATGACGAGGTGCTGCTGCCTGGCCTGGTCGACTCGCACGTGCACGTGAACGAGCCGGGCCGGACCGACTGGGAGGGCTTCGCCAGCGCGACCGCGGCGGCCGCGGCCGGCGGCATCACCACGATCATCGACATGCCGCTGAACTCGATCCCGCCGACCACCAGCGCCGCCGCGCTCGCGGTCAAGCGGGCCGCGGCGGCCGGGCAGTGCCACGTCGACGTGGGCTTCTGGGCCGGCGCGACGCCAGGCAACCAGGCCGACCGGGCCGCACTGCGCGCGGCCGGAGCGTTCGGCTTCAAGTGCTTCACCCTCGACTCAGGGGTGCCCGAGTTCGCGCCGCTCGACCAGGCCGGGCTGCTACAGGCGGCTCGCGACGTGGCCAGCCTCGACAGCGTGCTGCTCGTGCACGCCGAGGACGCAGGCTCCGTCGGCCAGCCGGCCGGCCCCGACTACGACTCGTTCCTGCGGTCCCGGCCGCCGGCCGCGGAGGCCAAAGCGATCGCGGCGGTGCTCGACGCGGCCGGCCAGGCCGGCGCGCGGGTGCACATCGTGCACCTGTCAGCCGCCGAGGGCTTGCCGCTGATCGCCGCGGCGCAGGCCGGCGGCGTGCGGGTGACGGCCGAGACCTGCCCGCACTACCTGGCGCTGGCCGCCGAGGACATCCCGGCAGGCGCGACGCAGTACAAGTGCTGCCCGCCGATCAGGGACCGCGCCAACCAGGATGCGCTGTGGGCCGGGCTGGCCGCCGGCGTGCTCAGCTGCGTGGTGTCCGATCACTCGCCCTGCCCGCCGGAGCTGAAGCGGCTGGCCGACGCCGACTTCGCGGTGGCCTGGGGCGGCATCTCCGGGCTGCAGCTCGCGCTGCCGGTGGTGTGGACGCAGGCCAGGGCGCGCGGCCACCAGCTGGCCGAGGTGGTCGGCTGGATGTCGGCTGGGCCGGCCAGGATGGCGGGGGTGGCCGGCAAGGGCTCGATCGAGCCCGGCAACGACGCGGACCTGGTGGCGTTCGCCCCTGAGCAGCGCTTCGAGGTGCGTCCAGAGCTGCTCAGGCACCGGCACCACCTCACCCCGTACGCGGGCCAGCTGCTGACCGGCGTGGTCCGCGCGACCTGGCTGCGCGGCAGGCAGCTGACCGGCGAGCCGGCCGGGCGGCTGCTCGGCCGGCCATGATGGCGTGGTGACCGAGCACCTCAGCGGGCAGCCGGCCGGCGATGACTTCACCGCGCTGACCGACCTGGCGTCGCGACGGCTCGGCGGCAGCGTGGTCTTCGCCAACGACGAGCTGTTCGCCGACAAGGAGAACCTGATCAAGCCGGGCGACCCGGTGTTCACGGCCGGCCAGTTCGGGCCGAAGGGCAAGACCTACGACGGCTGGGAGACCCGCCGCCGCCGCGAGCCTGGCCACGACCACGCGATCGTCAGGCTCGGCGCGGCTGGCATCGTGCGCGGCGTCGTGGTCGATACCTCGCATTTCCGCGGCAACTACCCGCCGCGCATCTCGGTGGAAGGAGCCGCCGCCGACGGCTACCCGTCAGCCGCCCAGCTCGCCGGACTGCGCTGGCACCAGCTCGTGCCGCCGAGCGTCGCCAGCGGTGACACCCGCAACTGCTACCAGGTGATCGACCCGCACCGGTGGACGCATCTGCGGCTGTCGATCTACCCGGACGGCGGCGTTGCCAGGTTCAGGGCGCACGGCGTGGTGGTGCCCGATCCGGCGTTCCTGGCCGGCACGGTGGACCTCGCCGCGATCGAGACCGGCGGCACCGTGGTGGGCTGCTCGGACGCGTTCTTCTCGGCGGCGGCCAACCTGCTGATGCCGGGCAGGCCGCGGGACATGGCCGACGGCTGGGAGAACGCCAGGCGCCGTGACGGCGGGCACGATTTCGTCGTGGTCAGGCTTGCCGCGGCCGGCCTGCCGCGGGTGCTGGAAATCGACACAACCCATTTCGTCGGGAACGCGCCGGGCACCGTGCGGGTGCTCGGTACCAGCGAGGGGTCGCAGCCGGCCGAGTCCTGGCCGGTGCTGTTGCCGCAGACGCCGGTCCAGCCGGACACCAGGCACCGGTTCCTGGTGCCGGACGCAGCCGAGGTCACGCACGTCTGCCTGCAGGTGTTCCCGGACGGCGGGCTGGCCAGGCTGCGGCTGCTCGGCGAGCTGACCGCGGCCGGCCTGGCCGGGCTGCGCCAGGCCTACCTGGACAGCCTGCCTGACCCCGCAGGCCGCACGGGCTAGCTGCCCGGCTCGGTGCTGAGCGCGGACAGCAAGACGCTCGCCTCGTGCCTGAGCCTGGCGGCACGGTCGGCCTGGCCGAGCCGCTCGTACTCGCCGGCCGCGAGCTGCCGCTCGGCTATCTCGGTCCTGACGATGCCGTCGAGCTCGGCGGGCCGGATCTGCCGCCGCCTGACCTCGGCCGCGGCCAGCCCGGTGACGCTGCCGGCGAAGTGCTCGGAGCCGGTGGCCCTTGGCGGGTTGGCCTGGTCGACGGCTTCGGCGTTCCCGATGGCGCCAAGCGCGGACCGCAGCGCGGAGATGGCAATCGCATCGTGCGCCTTGATGGCGTCGCGCAGGGCGAGCTGCAGCCGGTCGTGCAGGGCTGAGGCATGGGAGCTCACCTGCGCAACCATATGCCCGGCACCGACCTGGTCGCGCCATTGCCGGACCGCGGCACCCGGAGTTTCCCGTGGTCAGCGTGGTTACGGCCGGGTCAGGGAACGGCGCGGCCGGCTAGGCCATGTCTGGTAGATCGCCGCCGGAGATCTGCCAGACACGCCCTAGTGCGAGGAGAGGATGACCCGCCACGGGCAGCTGGCGGTGACCAGCAAGCGGTACGTGCCGCCCAGGTGACTCGGCCGCAGCGTGGCCGCGCTGGCGCCGCTGCTGCCGGTGGTGCGGATGATCGTCTCGGTGTTGACGCCGGTGGTGGTCGCCACGGTGGCGGCGAAGCTGCCCGTCGTCTTGCCTGCCGCCGCGCAGCTGTATCCCCACCGCGCAATCACCGGGCTCGAGGTGACCTTGAACGGCGCGGACGTGCTGTCGCCGGTGCCGGTGAAGGTCGCGATGACGTGCGCCGTGGTGCTGGGGGTGGTGGTCGCGTGGTGCGCGGCCGCGACGGCGGGGCCATGCGACTGGCTGACCAGCAGCCCGCCGAGCACGCCGGCAATCGCGGCTGCCCCGAGCAGCGCCCAGAGCAAGTTCCGGTTCTTGGGTTTCTGCGGGGTATGACCTGTTGTGGGCCGCTCTTGCGTCTGCACCGAGCCGCCGTAGCCGCTGCGGGACGGGTCCTGCGCACTGCTGATCTCGTCGCGCGGGTCGTAGTGCGAACCAGGCCGGTCATACGTCATGGCTGCCTCCCCTAACGCTGTTCAGGGACGTGGGGGGCCGTCCTGATATGACTCCTCAATGATCTCACCTGCCCCGGCAGTCAATCCTCCGGGCCGGTCGCGGCGAGGTAGGCCTGGCCGCGCCTGGAGAGCCGGTACCCGACATCGAGGCTGATCGTCAGGCCCACCGCCTTCAGCCGCCTGACGTGCAGCTTGAACTCGGGCCGGTCCCAGCCGACGGAGGCGGCAAGGTCGGTCGACACGACCGCAGGCCGCTCGGCGATCAGCTCAAGGAAGGTCCTGGTCCACGGTCCGCGCCTGCTGGCGGCATCCATCCTGGCCAGCCGCTTGCCGATGGCGTCGATGTCGGCGTCGCTGAGGTCAGCGGCTGCCGCAAGCGCATCTCGCGGATCGGGGCCTGGCAGCAGCTTGAACCGGACCCGGTACAGCGGCAAGGCGGGGTCGCCGCGCAGGTCCGCGGTCAGCGCTGGCACGTCGGCGTAGCCGGCAGCGTGCGCGTCTTGGCTGCTGATGTCGGCAGGGCGCACGATGTCGATGGCGTCAACGGCGACCATGTCGCGGCCGGTGCGGTAGTGATGCCCGGCCACTACCTGGACCCGCCGCCAGCGCCGGAACGCCACCGTGATGCTGCCGTCGTGCAGCCCGTCCTTGAGCCGCTGCTCGAACCGCACGGTTGTCACTCTAGCCATGCGCCGCCAGGACACGGCCCTGGCCGGCCTGCCCGGCTAGGCGACAATGGGCAGGTGAGCGAGCTGCCCTCGGACCGGTCTCTGGGGGCCGCCACGCCGGGCGACACTGCCGGAGCGGGCGACGGTCAGGTCAATCTTCACGTTCCCTATATCCCGGAGACCGGGCTGCGCCGGTACGTCGCGTCCTACAGCGGCTATCAGCAGGCCGGGGTTGACCCTGCGGTGCACCGTGGCCTGCCGTCCCCGTTCATGACCGTCATCATCACCCTCGACGACCCGCTGGTGATCGCCAGGCATCCCGACCCAGGGCAGCCAGGCGGCAGCTACGACACGCTGGCCGGCGGCCTGCACAGCTCGCCGGCCGTGATCGTGCACGACGGCAGGCAGTCGGGCATCCAGCTCGCGGTCAGCCCGCTCGGCGCGCGGGCCATACTCGGCTTGCCGGCCGGCGAGCTGGCCAGCATCGACGTGGACGGCTCGGCGGTGCTCGGGCGGCTGGCCGGGCAGCTGCGCGAGCGGGTGCTGGCCGCGGTCGGCTGGGCGGCCAGGTTCGCGGTCATCGACGAGGTGCTGCGTGCCCAGATCGACGCGACGGCCGACGGCAGCCGGGCCTGCCGCGCGTCGGAGTACGAGCGGCTGGCCGCGGCGTGGCGGATGCTGCGGCGCAGCGGCGGCACGATGCCGATCGCCCGGCTGGCCGACGAGATCGGCTGGAGCGACCGGCACCTGCGCCAGCTGTTCAGCACCGAGTTCGGGCTCACCCCGAAGCTGGCCGCGCGGGTGATCAGGTTCGACCGGGCCAGGCGGGAGCTGCAGCGCCGGGCTGGTGCCGGCCAGCCGGCCGCGCTGGCCGAGCTTGCCGTCTCGGCCGGCTACTTCGACCAGGCGCACCTTGACCGGGATTTCCGCGAACTGGCCGGGTGCCCGCCGACCACCTGGCTGGCCGAGGAGTTCCGGAATTTCCAAGCCGGTCTCGGCGAGCCGGTGCCAGCCTGAGCCGCATGGCAGAGCAGATTCCGGCGCCGCAGGTCTGGCCGACGCTGCGGGCCCGCGATGCGCGCGCACTGATCAGGTTCCTGGTCGACGCGTTCGGCTTCGAGGAGACCGCCGTCTACGGCGACGGCGACCAGGTGCACCACGCCGAGCTTGCCTGGCCGCCCGGCGGCGGCATCATGCTCGGCTCGGTCAGGGACGGCGCCGCCGACCACTGGCCGGTGCAGCCCGGCGGCTGCGGCTGCTACGTGGTCTGCGACGACCCCGACGCGCTGTTTGCCAGGGCGACCGCGGCCGGTGCGGAGGTGCTGGCCGGGCTGCACGACACCGAGTACGGCTCGCGCGACTTCGCGGTCCGCGACCCAGAGGGGAACCGCTGGTCGTTCGGTACCTACCGGGGCGAGCCGCGCGGCTAGCCGCCATTTCTCTGGCATTGAAATGAATGGAGCTTATTGGCTTATTGGCGGGATTGCTGATTGACCGGCGCCCGTTGATGAATTGGCACAGGAAAAGCTATTCCTGAATATCGCCAATTCCGCCGGCCAGGCAACATGGACGCAGCTTCTGGCCGGCCAGGCAACATGGACCCAGCTTCGGGCCGGTCGGGCACACTGGGCAGATGACCGCCACCCCCGCAGCGCGCGCTGCGCACGACCCGCGAGATCCGCTCGGCCTGCGGGCCGACGCGCCGATGCTGGCCGCCTGGCTCGATGGCACCGCGGACGCCGAGGCCGGCAAGCTGCTGCCGATGAGCGTGCCTGGCCACAAGCAGCGGCAGGACCTGGTCGGCAGCGTGGTGGCAGGCGATGCTCCGCTGTACGGAGGGCTTGACACCATCAAGCACGCCGACAACCTGCGGGTTGACGCAGAAGCGCGGGCCGCCAGGCTGTGGGGCGCCGACTGGTGCAGGTTCTCGGTGGCCGGCTCGACGCACGGCAACCAGGCGCTCGCGCTGGCGGTCGGGCAGCCAGGCCAGGAGGTGGTGATCAACCGGACGCTGCACAG
>JASHQL010000590.1 GCA_030039155.1 Streptosporangiaceae bacterium
GAGGAACTCGTGCCCGGCAAAGGCGGCAAGCATCCACAGGTGCGTGGACTTGGCCTCGTGCAGGCCGGTCAGCAGCGCGTCGACCACGGCAACGCCGCTGGCCTCGGTCACCACGTGCGAGGTCCAGCCAGCGGCGGCGCCGATGCGGCCGGCCCCGGCCAGCCCGGCGGTCTCCAGCGCCCTGACCACGGTGGTGCCGACGGCGATCACCCGGCCGCCATGCCGCCTGGTCAGGTTCACCAGCCGCGCGGTGCCGGCCGGGACGTCGAACGACTCCGGGTACGGGTCCTCGCCGCCCTCCAGCGAGGACACCCCGGTGTGCAGCGTGATCGGCGCGATCGTGACGCCGCGGCTGACCAGCCTGGTCACGATCTCGCCGGTGAACGGCCGCCCGGCGCTCGGCATCTCGGCGCTGCCTGGCCTGGTCGCGAAGATGGTCTGGTAGGCCTCGATCGACCAGGGCGCCCGCACGTACGGGTACCTGATCGGCGCGCCGTGCTGCAGCAGGTACGGGATCACCGCGGTGGACAGCCGGGCATGCCACAGCCGCTGGCTGAACCGCTCGGTGAGCGTGAGCATGGCACCGCCGGGCAGGCTGAGCCGCTGCCCAGCCTGGCCGCCGCCGAACGGCACGGTGGCCGCGCCCTGCCCTGACCGCAGCTCGACCAGCCAGTCGCCGGCCGGCATCGCGGTGGAGAAGTGCACAGACAGGCCCTGGCCAGCTGGCACGGCCGCAGGCAGCGTGCCCGAGTTGTTCACCACCAGCAGGTCACCAGGCAACAGCAGGCCGGGCAGCTCGGCGAACGAGTGCGAGCCGATCGAGCCGCTCGCGGTCCTGCTCACCAGCAGCTTGACGTCCGATCGCGTCCGCCCGCGTGCCTCGGGCGGCTGGTGCGCCTCGAGGGCCGGCGGCAGCGTGAAGGCGACGGTCATGACGGCGCTCCGGCGGGCATCAGCTCGGCGGCGCGGTACCTGCCGCTTGGCATCCGCTCCCCGACCAGCCGGAGGAAGGCCGGCAGCACCGCGGCGGGCAGCGGCCGGTCGGAGATGTCCTGGCCGGGGAACGCCTGCTGGTGCATCCGGGTGCGGATGTCCCCAGGATCGACCCACCACACCCTGACCGCGTTCTCTTCCGCGGCGAGCACGTTGCTGGCCTGCTCAAGTGCCGCCTTGGCCGCACCGTAGCCGCCCCAGCCCGCGTACGCCTCGACCGCGGCGTCCGAGGTGATGTTCAGCACGGCGCCGCCGCGGCCGCGCAGGCCGGGCAGCAGCAGCTGAGTCAGCGCGATCGGCGCGAGCACGTTGACCTCGAAGGCCGCGCGCAGCTCGTCGACCGGGTAGTCGGCGAGCGCAGGCAGCGGGCTGGCCCCGAGCGTGCCTGCATTGTTCACCAGCAGGCTGGCGCCGCCGAGCGAGTCGGCTGCGGCAGCTAGCGCCGCCCGGTGTTCCGGGTCGGCGACGTCGCCAGCGATCGCGATCAGCCGGTCGTAGCCGATCGGCCTGCCGAGCAATTCGGCGGCCACCAGCAGCGCCTGGCTGTCTCTGCCGTCGATCACCAGCGAGTACCCGCTGGCGGCAAGGCCGCGGGCAAGCTCGAGGCCGAGGCCGCGGGACGCGCCGGTGACCACGGCGATCTGTGTGTTCGTCATGCTCGCCACGCTAGGCAGCGCTCGCCCGCCGCACATCGGGCCCGAGCCCGGACCGGCCTCCGTCGATGGTCCTAGGACCCTGGCCCGATCCCGGCGAGCCTGGCCGGGGATACCGTCGTGGTATGGCGGCAGACCAGGACGAGGTGCTTGACCAGGTCAGCCAGGTGGTGCTGGCCGTGGCCAGCCAGCTTTCGGTGCGTGACGTGCTGCAGATGATCGTCAGGTCGGCCCGCGCGCTGGTCGGCGCCAGGTACGCGGCGCTCGGCGTGCCAGATGACAGCGGCTCGTTTGCCGAGTTCGTCACCGACGGCATCTCGGCCAGGCAGCAGGCGAAGATCGGCCCGCTGCCGCGCCAGCACGGCCTGCTCGGCGTGCTGCTGCGCGAAGGCGCCACGCTGCGCATCTGCGACATCAAGCAGGATCCGCGGTTCTGGGGCTGGCCGGCCGCGCATCCGGACCTGACCGACGTGCTCGGGATCCCGATCAAGCACGGCAGCCAGATCATCGGCCTGATCTTCGCGGCGAACAAGCGTGCCCCTGGCGGCTTCACCGAGCGCGACGAGCGGCTGCTCGAGCTGTTCGCCGCGCACGCGGCGATCGCGCTGACCAACGCCAGGCTGTACGAGCGCGGGCGGGAGCTTTCCGTGCTCGAGGAGCGGGCGCGGCTGGCCAGGGAGCTGCACGACGCGGTGTCGCAGAAGCTGTTCAGCGTCAGGGCGAAGGCGCGCGCCGCCGCGATGCTGGTGCCGCGCGACCCGGACCGGGCGATCACCGAGATCGACGGCGTGGCCGACCTGGCCGGGCAGGCGCACGCCGAGCTGCGCGCGGTGATCGACGGGCTGGCCCCGCCCGACCTGTCGGTTGGCGGCCTTGTCGGCTCGCTGCGCAGCTACGCGGTGCTGGCCGGAAAGACGCACGGCGTCCCCGTGCAGGTCTGCGCCGGCGAGCTGCCGCCGCTTGACCCGCACCGGGAGACGGTGCTGTACCGGGTCGCGCAGGAGGCGCTGCAGAACGCGCTGCGGCACGCTCGGGCCAGCCGGGTCTGCGTCTGCCTCACCGCGGCCAGGCGGCAGGTCGTGCTCGAGGTGGCCGACGACGGCGCCGGCTTCGACACCAGCGCCCAGCAGGACGGCCTCGGCCTGCCGTCCATGCGCGAGCGCGCGGCCTCGGCAGCTGCCACGCTGACGATCGAATCCTCAGGGCGGGGAACGAAGGTCAGGATGGCTGTTCCGGTGCCCGCGGGCCGGTCATGACCCCGGCTGGCAAGCCCATCTCGGTGCTGATCGCAGACGATCACCCGGTGGTCAGGCAGGGCCTCGAGGTGCTGCTCGGCGTGCAGGACAACCTGCTGGTGGTCGGCTCGGCCGCGGACGGCGCCGAGGCGGTCAGGCTCACCGCCGAGCTGCGCCCCGACGTGCTGCTGCTCGACCTCAAGCTGCCGGTACTCGACGGCATCGCGGTGCTGCGCGAGCTGCGCTCGGCCATGCTGCCGACCAGGACCCTGGTGCTCACCAGCGCGACCGACCTGGCGCTTGCCACGCTGGCCATGCAGGCAGGGGCGGCCGGGCTGGTGTACAAGGACATCGATCCTGACGCGCTGGTCAGGGCGGTGCGCTCGGTGCACGACGGGCACACCCTGCTCGCGCCGCAGGCGGCCGAGCTGCTGGTCAGGCCGGGCCGGGCGGCCGACGGAGGGCTGCGCTCGCTGACCGGGCGGGAGCGCGAGGTGCTCGCCTTGATCGCCGACGGCAGGTCGAACCGGGAGATCGCCAGGCTGCTGCAGCTGTCAGAGAAAACGGTGAAGACGCACGTCAGCTCGGTACTGGCCAAGCTCGGCGTGGCCGACAGGACGCAGGCCGCGCTGCTCGCGGTTCGCCAGTCTGAGACCTAGCCCACAGCCTCGGCAGGCCAACCGCTCACCGTGGCCCGCATGCCGTAGGTTCGAGCTGGACGGGTCGGGCAGCTGGAGGGAACCGCATGTCGGCTGAAGTGCTGCGGCTGCGCGGTGTGGGGGTCAGGTACGACAAGTCGATGCTGCTGCGGGATATCGACTGGACCGTGCGCAGCGACGAGAGCTGGGTGGTGATCGGCCCGAACGGGGCTGGCAAGACCACCCTGCTGCAGGTCGCGGCCACCCTGATCGCGCCGACCTCGGGCACCATCGAGGTGCTCGGCGAGCCGGTCGAGCACGCCGACCTGACCGACCTGCGGACCAGGATCGGGATGGCGAGCGCCGCCATCGCCGACCAGGTGCCGCCCAGCGAGAAGGTCATCGACCTGGTGCTCACCGCCGCCTACGGGATTCTCGGCAGGGACGCGGAGGACTACGACTCGGCCGACGTGACCCGCGCCGTCGAGCTGCTCGACGCCATCGGCTGCGCGCACCTGATCAGGCGGCGGTTCGCCTCGCTGTCAGAGGGCGAGCGCAAGCGGGTGCAGATCGCCAGGTCGCTGATGGCCGACCCGGAGCTGCTGTTCCTCGACGAGCCGGCCGCCGGGCTCGACCTGGGCGGCCGGGAGGACCTGCTGCGGCGGATCGCCAGGCTGGTGGACGACCCCAGGTCGCCGATGATGGTGATGGTCACCCATCACGTGGAGGAGGTGCCGGCCGGCTTCACCCACGCCATGCTGCTGCGCAAGGGCACCGTGCTGGCCGCCGGGCCGCTGCACGAGGTGTTCACCGAGCGGAACCTGTCCCGCTGCTTCGGCGTCCCGCTGCTGATCGAGCGCAGGTCATCACGCTGGACCGCCCGCGCGTTGAACGACGGAGCGCGATGAGGCTTTTGTCCGCGGGGGGTACGGGGGGTCGTCCCCCCGGGCAAGCACAGCGAAGCCGCCCGGCGGCTGTGCTGCCGGGCGAAGCTGAGCCGTGACGCCCGGCGAGGTTGCCGCGATCCTCGGGGCCGGGCTGGCGGCTGGCGCGGTCAACGCGGTGGTCGGGTCGGGGTCGCTGATCACCTTTCCGACGCTGCTGGCGTTCGGCTTCGCGCCGGTGGTGGCGAACGTGTCCAACAACGTGGGCCTGGTACCCGGCAACGTCAGCGGCGCCGTCGGCTACCGGCGCGAGCTGTCCGGCCAGCGGAGCCGGCTGCTGTGGCTGGCGCCGATAGCGGCGGCCGGCTCCATCGGCGGTGCTGCGGCATTGCTGTCGCTGCCCGGCAGCACGTTCAAGCTTGTCGTTCCCGTGCTGATCCTGGCCTCCTGCGTGCTGGTGCTGGTCCAGCCAAAGCTCAGCGCGAAGATCGCGGCGCGCAGGGAGCGCAAGCGGGACGGCGGCGCGGAAGATCACGGCGGGCCGGTGCTGTGGGCCGGGATCTTCGGCTCGGCCGCTTACGGCGGTTACTTTGGCGCCGCGCAGGGCGTGCTGGTGATCGGGCTGCTCGGCACGTTCTTCGACGAGACGCTGCAGCGGGTCAACGGCGCCAAGAACGTGCTGGTCGGGGTCGTGAACGGCACCGCGGCCGTGGTGTACGTCCTGTTTGCGCACGTGGACTGGCTGGTGGTGCTGCTGATCGCGGCCGGCTCGACGCTTGGCGGCATGGTCGGGGCGCGGTACGGGCGGCGGCTGCCGCCGCTGGCGCTGCGCATTTTCGTGGTGCTGATCGGGGTCATCGCGGCGGTCAAGCTGATCTTCTTCTGAGCTGCATCACAGGCCCGTTGAGCGGGCAGGAATCAGTCATGAAGGGTGACCGGGTCGAGATCGTCATCGACGCGGGCGAGTCGGCCAAGACCTATGAGGTCGCCGCGACCAGGGCTGGCCGGCGCGTTGAGGTCGTGCAGCGACGCGGGATGATCGAGGTCAGCGAGCTGACCAGGGGCGGCACCGCGGTGCGCACCGCGAGGTTCATGTCAAGCCGGGTGATCGCGGTGGTGGAGCACCCGGCGGCCAGGCGCGGTCAGGTTCCGGCTGGCCCGGCGGCGAGCATGCCGGCCGCCGCGGCGCGCCGGATCAGGTCGGTGGCGAACGCGCCGAGTTCGGCAGAGCCGTCCTCGATGAGCTGAACCTTGGCCAGCACCTGGGGCACGGTGATGCCGTGTTCCTGCCAGCTGCCGCCGCCTGCCTGCACGTTGGCCAGCATCGGCTGCAGCCGGTCGATGGCGCGCGCGAACCTGGCTTCCGCGCTGCGCCGGTCCTCGAACTCCTGCCAGCGCGCGCGCATGTCCGCTGCCTGACCGTCAGGCAGCAGCGCGAAGATCCGGTCGGCGGCTGCGCGTTCCGCGGCGAGCTGCCTGGCCTGGTCGGCAGGCGGGGCGTAGACGAACAGGTCGCCGGCGTCGACCTCGACCAGGTCGTGCAGCACCAGCATCGCCACGACCTTGGCGATGTCGGTGCCAGGCGGCGCGTACTCGGCCAGCGTGAGCGCCATCAGCGCCAGGTGCCAGGAGTGCTCGGCCGAGTTCTCCCGGCGCGGCGGCTCGGTCAGCATGGTCTGCCGCAGCACGGCCTTCAGCCGGCCCGCCTCCGCGATGAACTGCAACTGCTCGGTCAGCCGGTCCATGCTGCCATTGCATCAGGCCGCCTCGGCGTCAGGTGCCGGTGGTCGGCGCGCAGGTCGCGGATGGCCAGGGCTGCCGCAGGTTGTACGGGTTGTAGGCACGGCCCGATGGCTGCACGGAGTCCGGCGGCCCGCCCGGGTAGTACGGGTGCACGAAGCCGTCGTTGATGCCGCACCTGATGCCGGCCACGCCGCCGTCCTGGCTGCTGATCCACGGCTGCAGTGGCCCGGTGGCGGCGTCGTCCCAGTTCCCGAAGTCGACGGTGGCGATGTACCGCACCACGATCCGCATCCTGCTGTCCGGCTCGCCTGGCTGCTGGACCGGATAGACGAACAGGAAGTCGGTGCGCACCCGCAGCACCTGCCTGGCGTCGAAGTCCGCGGCGGCCGCGGACATCGACCCGGTCACCTTGATCACGCTGCCGACCAGGCTGGCGCTGCCCGGCGCGAACGAGGTCACCCAGCTCCTGCTCGATCGCTGCTTGCCGGCCTTGGTCAGGCCGATGTGATCGAGGTGCTGGTCGAACCAGGCCCGCTGCTGCGGCACCAGCAGCGCGGCGAACGCGGCCGGCGCGGCGCCTTCCAGCGTCGGCTTGTTCAGGTTCGCCGCGATCAGCAGCTGCTTCACCGCCTGGTACGCCGCGAGCACCTGGCCCGCGGTGAACTGGCCGACGGCCGCCGGACCCGGCCAGGTCAGGCCGGCGCTGCCGTCGGCATAGCTCTCGGCCGGCGAGCCGACGAATGGGTCGGCGGCGGTGAACGCGGGAACCAGCGAGGTTGGCTGGTCGCTCTGGGTTAAGCCGGGCTGCCCGACCGTTCCGGCGCTGGCCGACTCGATGTGCAGCCGGAACAGCGCGTAGCCGACGCCGATGAGCACCACGAGCACCAGCACTGGCACCAGCACGGCCGTCGCGACCGGGCTGCGCCTGGCGCCGGCCGGCCTGGTAGCTGGCCTGGCTGCCGGACCGTCGCTGCCGGGAGGCCGCTCCCGTCTGCGCATCCTGGCGGTCACCCGGTGGCCGCGCCAGCGCCGCCACGGCCGCTCTGTTGGCCGGCGGCCCTGCGTGGCGAACGGCAGGCCGGAGCCAGACCAGAGCCCCGCGGGCCGGTCGGCGGCCTGTCCGGCGGCCCGCCCGGCGCCCTGATCGGCGCCCTGATCGGCGGCCTGTCCGGTGGCCGGCTGGTGCGGACGGTCAGCCGCGGCAGACCCGCCGGACTTCGCTTCTGCCGCCAGCTCGGCTGCAATCTGGTCGAGCCGGCGGCCGATGTCGTCGGGGAGGTTCCCCGGCGTCGCTCCCATGGCCGAAAGTATCAACCAATAGCGCTACATCAGGGGTAACGATATGGACTCTCCGGGCAGCCGCGCGCATCGCCGGCAGATAACGGGATCCGGACAAGCGCAGAATGACTGACACCCCCCTGTAGTCACCCGCAGTTGCGGCTATGTCATCCTGTGTCGCGGGGGACCCAATCAGATGAATCCGGGGGGACCGGTCATCGGGCTCGCCCTGGCAGGGCCGCAATCCTGCCAGGGCGAGCTTTCTGGTCTGAGCGCCCATTGACGGCCGTTCCGGCCGGCCGCCCGCGGGCTCACCAGCCGGCCGCACAATGGCAGCGATGACGTCGTTCGTGGTACCCGAGTTGCTGGCCAGCACCGCCGCCAGGGAGCCGGGCGTCGGCAGCTGGCTGACCGAACTGCCTGGCATCGTGGCTGGCCTGGCCGAGCGCTGGTCGCTGCGGGTTGGCGAGCCGTTCCAGCCGGGCGGGCGGTGTGCCTGGGTAGCGCCGGTCACCGACAGCTCCGGCAGCGACCTGGTGCTGAAGGTCGCGTTCAGGTTCGGCACCGCGGAAGAGCGCGACGAGGCTGCCGGGCTCCGTGCCTGGCACGGGAACGGGTCGGTGCTGCTGCATGCCGTGCACGACGGCGAGTCCTGCTCGGCGCTGCTGCTCGAGCGCTGCCTGCCCGGAACCCAGCTGGCCGTCACGCTGCCAGAGCCCGAGCAGGACCTGGTCGTGGCCGGGTTGCTGCGGCAGCTGTGGGCCGCGCCGTACCGCGGGCATGCGTTCCGCCCGCTGGCGGAGCTGTGCGCGCAGTGGGCCGCGGAGTTCGGACGGCAGCACGCGGCGGCCGCCGAGCCGCTCGACCCCGGGCTGGCCAGGGCGGGCATCGCGCTGTTCCTGGAGCTGCCGGCCAGCGCAGCCAGCCAGGCGCTGCTGTGCACCGACCTGCACGCGGAGAACATCCTCAGCTCGCGGCGGGCGCCCTGGCTGGTGATCGATCCCAAGCCATACGTCGGTGACCCGGCCTACGACGTGCTGCAGCACATGCTGAACTGCGACCGGGTCGGCACCGACCCGGCCGGTCTTGCCGACCGGATGGCCGGGCTGGCCGGGCTTGACCGGGACCGGGTCAGGCAGTGGCTGTTCGCCCGCGCCGTGCAGGAGTCGCCCGGCTGGCCTGGCATGACCGCGGTGGCCCGCCGGCTGGCCCCGCTGGTCCTCGGCTAGCCGTGGTGCGCTGGCGGCGGGACGTCGAGCGCCGGGTTGCGGTCGAAGAAGCCCAACGGCTTGAGCCAGAACGAGGTACGGTCAACCGGCATCACCGGCCAGTCCTCTGGCCTGGTGATGTGATGCAGGCCGAACACGTACCAGAGCACCACGTCGGTGCCGGCGATCGGCCGGTCCTGCGCGGTCCAGGCGGGCAGCCCGGTGTCGGTCGCGGACAGGTTCGGGAAGTCGCCGCACGGCCAGCGCTCGGCCGGCGCGTACGGCGTGACCCACAGCGTGTGCCCGATCACCTCGGCGCGCTTGAACGCGGGTGACGACGCGTCGATCAGCGCCGGGAACGAGCCGCCGGGCAGCAGCTTGTACGCGGGCTGCACGCCGATGCCGGTGGGCTGGCCGTTGCTCTGCACCTTCCAGTACCGCTGGCTCGCGTAGTCGTAGTCCTGGCGGCCTTCCGCCTCGGTGCGCAGCGGCCGCTGCACCGAGACCAGCGCGAGCCCGTGCGGGTTGCCAGGACCTGGCGGCAGCGCCGCCGACTCGCAGGCGTACACGGTGTTCGCGGTGCCGTCGATGTCCAGGTCGAGCCTGGCGACGATGAAGTGCTGGTGGAACGGCGCGTAGGTGCGCTCGTCGACCAGCGCGCCGGTGGCCGGCTGGCTGCCAGCAGGGAAGCTGGAGGTGACCATGATCCCGGTGGCGCGCACCTCGCACTCGATGCTGCCGTCCTGGTAGAAGCGCCAGTAGACCAGGTACTCGTAGTTGGCCACGGTGACGTGGAAGGAGATCACCAGCCGTCGTGCCCGCCTGACCTCGGCACCGGTCCGCTCGTCTACGTGCTTCCAGAGCACGCCGTCGTCTTCCTCGTGCACGCAGATGGCGTTGCTGATGGTGCGCGGCCGCCCGCGTGAGTCGTGCAGCACCGCGTCCAGGTAGCTGATCTCGCCCAGGCAGTCGCAGCCACGCTCGAGCGAGGTGGTCATGAAGCCGAGCCCCCACTCGCCGATGTCGAAGGCGGTGCGCCGGTAGTGGTCGGGGGTGGCGTCCCGGTACGGCACGATCATCTCGGCGAACGACAGCCGGTGCGCGACCGGCCTGAGCCGGCCGCCGTCGGTGAAGCCGACGGTGTGCAGCACCAGCCCCTCGCGGTAGTTGAACCCGATCCGCAGCTGCCAGTTCTGCCAGCGCAGCAGGTTGCCGTCCAGGCTGACCGAGGTGCCGTCCGGCTGGCGCACCTCGAGCGGCGCGACCTCGCGCAGCGGCATCGGGATGAGCCTGGGCAGGTACTCGCCCATCACCTCCGGCGGGTCAGGGTGCTCGGTGTCCTCGAGTTCGAGCAGTTCCATCCGGTTCAGGTCGACGACCGGGTGCAGGCCGGTGACGTGGTGCGCGTAGGGGTTGCCGTCGTGGCTGCCCCGGCACCACACGTCCGCCCAGCCGATGCGCAGGCCGCGGTACCGGTCAGGCACCAGCTCGGCGCCGTAGGCCCAGACGTCGGTGAGCACCAGGCTCATGTCGGTGATGCCGCGGCTGGCCAGTGCCTCGATGACCAGCGGGTGCGCCTTGACCATCTCGTCGCACTCGTGCCACTCATCCACCGTCATGTTCGGCTGCTGCCCCGGCAGGTGCTGCCATCCGGTCAGCTCGCCGGCCGGCAGCGACACGTCCGCGCGGTAGGCCTGGCCGTCGCCGGTGTTCCAGACCACAGCGGCCGCGGCCCGCGGCGGCCGCTGGCCGCCGCGGTCATACTCGGCAAGCTGGTCCTTGGCGGGCTCGGCCAGCTCGATCGAGGCGAACCGCCAGCCGCCTGCGACGCCGTGGGCGGCCTGCACCGCCGCCGCGACGAGCTCGATCTCCGCCGCGGACAGCGGGTCGAGCGGGTGCTGTGCTGCCATCGCTCCCTGTTGTATCACCGCCGCGGTCCCGGCTTCCCGGCGGAACCAGCCGCCAGGTAGCGTCGCCAGGCATGAGCGATATGCGCAGACCGTTCCAGGACACGGTGGTGGTGGTCACCGGCGCGGGGAACGGCATCGGCAGGGCCACCGCGCTGGGGTTCGCCGCGAACGGGGCGCGGGTGGTGGCCGCGGACATCGACCTGGCCGCGGCGGAGCGGACCACCGCGGTGATCGCCGCACACGACGCGGACGGCCTGGCCGCGCAGGTGGACGTGGCCAGCCCGGTCTCGATGGAGCAGTTCGCCGGCTGGGTGCGGGCCGAGGTGGGCGTGCCCGACGTGGTGGTGAACAACGCCGGCATCGCGATCGTCGGCTCGTTCCTCGAGCACACAGAGGAAGACTGGCAGCGCATCATCGGGGTCAACCTGCTCGGCGTGGCCAGGGGCTGCCGGCTGTTCGGCAGGCAGATGGTGGACCGCGGCAGCGGCGGGCACCTGGTCAACATCGCCTCGGCGGCGGCGTTCGCGCCGACCTCGACGCTGCCCGCTTACAGCGCGACCAAGGCCGCCGTGCGGATGCTGTCTGACTGCATCAGGGCAGAGCTTGCCCAGCACCACATCGCGGTGACCGCGATCTGCCCGGGCTTCGTGAGCACCGGGATCGGCAGGCACGCGCACTACGCGGGCGTGTCAGGCGAAGCCGAGGAGCAGCTGCGGGCCGCCGCGGCCGACGGGCTGCGGCGGCGCAGGTTCCCGCCGGAGAAGGTGGCAATCGCGATCATGCGCGCGGTGCTCGACGGCCAGACCGTGGTGCCGGTGAACGCCGAGGCGAAGATCACCTACGCGCTGTCCAGGTTCGCGCCTGGCGCGCTGCGGTCGCTGGCCCGCCGCGCGGACAGCACCATGCAGCGATCTTGAACTCAACGTTTGCGGATTTGGTGTTGTTGGAGCAGCACCAAATCCGCAAACGTCAGCGCTGCCGCTCCCGCAGCCTGGCCAGGTGTTTGCGGATAATCTGCTCCATCTCGTCATAAAACCGGACGATAAGCCGGAGGTCCTCGTCTGAGTAGCCGCGGGCCAGTTCCTGCCAGTCGGCGACCATCGGCGCGAACACCGGCGCGACGTCGGACACCGCCTTCTCCAGCACCAGGCTCACCACGACCCGGCGCCGGTCGTCCAGGTCGCGCTCCCTGGTGACAAAGCCGGCCGCCTCGAGCCTGTCGACCACGCCGGTGATCGACGCGGTGGTCAGCCCGGTCGCCCTGGCCAGTTCGCCCGCGGTCAGGCTGCCGCTGAAGCTCAGGATGTTCAGGCAGTTCAGGTCGGTGGCGTTGAGCCCGATGATGTCGGCCGCAGCCTGGCTCATCACCTGCATGAGCGAGCCGGTCTTCCTGATCGCCCCGGCGAACTCCAGCGCCAGCATCCGGCGCTCCTGGCTCCAGCCAGCGGCGCCAGGCTCGGCGGCCCAGTGCGCATCCCAGCGTGTCTGCCCGGCCCAGGGCACCTGCCACGTGTCGGCATCCGGCGGCGTGGCCGGCTCCTGGCCGGCCGGCGGCCCTGGCAGCTCTTCTGACATCCCTAGGTCTCCTAATAGTTAAGCTAACTAGACAATAGCAAACCGAGACGCTAGGTTGGCTACGTAACCAAGGACTCAAGCCCTTCGAGCGGAGACTGACAATGACGTCCGATCCTCAAATCCTGGCACCAAACGGGGGGGCCCAGGGGGGTCGTCCCCCCAGGGCAGCGGAGCCTACCGCTGGCGATCAGGTCGATCCGCGGCGCTGGCTGACGTTGATCGTGCTGCTGCTTGCCGCCTTCATGAACCTGCTTGACGTCTCGATCGTCAACATCGCCATCCCGTCCATCCAGCGCAACCTGCATGCCAGCTACGGCGACGTGCAGTGGGCGCTGGCCGGCTACACGCTGGCCTATGCGCTGCTGCTGATCACCGGCGGCCGGCTCGGCGACATCTTCGGCCGCAAGCGGCTGTTCCTGATCGGCGTGACCGGCTTCACGCTGCTGTCAGCGCTGTGCGGCGCGGCGCAGACGCCGGGCATGCTGATCGCCAGCCGGGTGGTGCAGGGCGCGATGGGCGCGATCATGGTGCCGCAGGTGCTCGCGGTCATCCAGGTCATCTTCCCGCCGAAGGAGCGGATCAAGGCGCTTGCCGGGTTCGGCATCACCGCTGGCCTCGGCACCGTGAGCGGGCCGCTGCTCGGCGGGCTGCTGATCCAGCACAACCTGTTCGGCCTGGACTGGCGGCCGATCTTCCTGATCAACGTGCCGGTGGGCATCCTGGCAGTGATCGCATCCGCGATCCTGGTCCGCGAGTCGCGGGCACCGCGCCCGCCGCGGCTCGACCCGGTGGGCGTCGGCCTGATCACCGCCGCGCTGCTGTTGCTGCTCTACCCGCTGGTGCAGGGCAGGCAGCTCGGCTGGCCGGCCTGGACGTTCATCTCGATGGCAGCGTCAGTCCCGGTGCTCGCCGCCTTCATCGGCTACGAGCGGGTGAAGGCGCGCAGGGACGGCTCGCCGCTGGTGCAGCTGCGGCTGTTCCGGGAGCGCGGGTTCAGCGCCGGCATGGCCATCGCTGTCGCGTTCTTCCTCGGCATCGCCTCGTTCGGCCTGGTGCTGACGCTGTTCCTGCAGCTCGGGCTCGGCTTCACGCCGCTGCATGCCGGGCTGACGTTCCTGCCGTTCTCGCTCGGCGTGCTTGCCGCGTCTGCCGCGGCGGCCAGGCTGGCGCCGAAGTTCGGCCGCGGGGTGACCATGGCGGGGGCGCTCATCATCGCGGCCGGGATGGCCGGCGTGATCGCGGCGGTGCACCACGACGGTGCCGCGGTCAGCACCTGGGACCTGGTGCCGGCGCTGGTCGCGGTCGGGCTCGGCCTCGGCATGGTGATCGCCCCGCTGGCCGATATCGTGCTTGACGGCGTGCAAGCCCAGGACGCGGGATCCGCGTCCGGCGTCTTCAACACCGGGCTGCAGCTTGGCAACTCGATCGGCATCGCGGTGATCGGCGTGATCTTCTTCGGCCTGCTTGGCAGCCAGTCGGCTGCCGCCGCGCACGCGGTCGAGCCGCAGCTGCGCGCCGGGCTGGCCGCGGCCAGCGTGCCGGCCAGGTACACCGGCCCGATCGTCGGGAAGTTCGGCGTGTGCCTGCACGACCGGCTGGTCGCCTCCGACCCGACGGTCACCCCGGCAGCGTGCAGGCCGGCCGGGGCGCTGCTGAAGCTGCCGCCGGCCACCTCGGCGGTGCTTGCCAGGGTCGGCAAGGCCGCGGTCAGGCAGGACTTCGTGGCCTCGGTCGAGCGGACGCTGTGGTTCCAGGTGGGCACGTTCCTGGTCAGCTTCCTGCTGATGTTCGCGCTGCCCGCAGGCGCCGGGCGGCACCGGCAGGCGGAGGCTGG
Source organism: Streptosporangiaceae bacterium (assembly GCA_030039155.1). Lineage (GTDB taxonomy): Bacteria > Actinomycetota > Actinomycetes > Streptosporangiales > Streptosporangiaceae > JOPF074. The sequence continues at coordinate 13,952 of JASHQL010000590.1, forward strand.
CCGGCCGGCTCTGCCCGAGGTGACGGTCGGCAGCGGCGCGCGGCGGGCCGAAGTCTGATGCGGCTCACGATCTTCGGCGGCACCGGGCGGATCGGCGCGCAGCTGGTCAGCCAGGCACTGGCGGCCGGGCAGCAGGTACGCGTGCTGGCCCGTACGCCGGCCGTGCTGCCGCCAGCCGACGGGCTGACCGTGATCGAGGGCAACGTGCTCGACCCGGCGCGGGTCGCGGGTGCGGTGGACGGCGCGGACGCGGTGCTTGCCGCGCTCGGGCCGCGCGGGCAGAAGTCGCCGGCCATGCTGGCGACCGCTGGCCGGAACATCGTCGAGGCCATGACCAAGACCGGCGCAAGCCGGCTGATCAGCGTGTCGGCGGCAGGTGCCTACATCCGCGACGACCCGGACATGGGCGCGCTGCTGAAGTGGCTGCTGCCCGCGCTGCTCGGCAGCCAGTTCGCCGACACCAGGGAGCTGGAGCGGGTGGTGGCCGGCAGCGACCTGGACTGGACCATGGTCAGGCCGGCCCGGCTGACCAACGGTCCGCTGACCGGGCGCTACCGGGTCAGGCCGCAGTTCGTGCCGGCCGGCGGCCGCAAGATCTCCCGCGCAGATGTCGCGCATTTCATCGGCCAGGTGCTCGCCGAGCACAGCTGGACCAGGTCGGCGCCGGCGATCGCCTACTGAGCGGCCGCGCTAGCCGCGCTGGGCGGCGATCAGGTCCCGGTACCAGCCGAAGGACTTCTTCGCCGTCCGGCGCTGGCTGCCGAAGTCCACGTGCACCAGGCCGAACCGCTGGTGGTAGCCCTCGCCCCACTCGAAGTTGTCCATCAGCGTCCAGGTCAGGTAGCCGCGCACGTCGACCCCGGCGGCCATCGCGTCGGCGACCGCCCTGATATGGCCGTCCAGGTAGCCGATCCGCCGGTCGTCGTCGACGCTGCCGTCGGCCGCCTGGGCGTCCTCCAGTGAGCAGCCGTTCTCGGTGATGTAGATCGGCGGCAGCAGCTCGCCGTAGCGGTCGCGCAGCGTGGTCAGGATCTCGGTGAGCCCGGCCGGCACCACCGGCCAGCCGAACGCGGTGACCGGGTAGCCGGGAATCGGCTCGAGCTGGAACGGCAGCTCGGAATCCGGCAGCGCGGACAGCCTCGTCGGGTTGTAGTAGTTCACCCCGAGCGCGTCGATCGGCGCGGCGATCACCGCCAGGTCGCCGTCCCTGACCCCGGCGATCTCGCGCACGCCGAACGCGGACAGGTCCGGGTAGCTGGCGTGCAGCACCGGGTCGGTGAACAGCCGGTTGTGCAGCGCGTCGTAGGCGGCGGTTGCCGCCTGGTCCGGCTGGCTGTCAGAGGCCGGCCAGGCAGGCGAGTAGTTGTTGGTGATCGCGACCTGGCCGGCGCCGCTGGCGCGCAGCGCCGCGGTCGCCAGGCCGTGGCCGAGCAGCTGGTGGTGCGCCGTCGGCAGCGCGTCCAGCAGCAGCGCCTTGCCCGGCGCGTGGATGCCGAGCCCGTAGCCAAAGGTGGTGACGACGAACGGCTCGTTCAGCGTGATCCACAGCTCGATCCGGTCGGCCAGCCGCTGCGCGGCGAGCGCGGCGTACTCGGCGAACCGGCTGGCGGTGTCGCGGTTCAGCCAGCCGCCCTCATCCTCGAGCGGCTGCGGCAGGTCCCAGTGGAACAGCGTGGGCATCGGCGTGATGCCCGCGGCCAGCAGCGCGTCGGTCAGCCGGTCGTAGAAGTCGAGGCCGGCCTGGTTGGCCGCTCCGGAGCCGGCCGGCTGGATCCGCGGCCAGGCAACGGAGAACCGGTAGGCGTTGACGCCAAGCTCGGCCATCAGCGCCAGATCCTCCGGCCAGCGGTGATAGTGGTCGACCGCGACGTCGCCGGTGTGCCCGTCCCTGATCGCGCCCGGTCTCCTGCAGAAGGTGTCCCAGACCGAGTCGCCGCGGCCGTCCTCCGCGACGGCGCCCTCGATCTGGTATGCGGCAGTGGCGACGCCCCAGGCGAAATCGGCGGGGAACTTCGGCAGCGCGAGATCGGTCACGCAGTGATCGTAATGCGGCGCTGCTGCCGGTTCAGCCGCGGCATCCGGCGTGGCGTGCGGCCACCGTGCGGCTGCCGACTTACGCTCGTGATGACGAAGCGCGCTTGCTACATCACCTTGCGTCACTGCGCGGTGGATACGGGGGAGGGGCCTTGCAGCGCATTCATCCCGTCGCCGGACTGGCAGCGGCGGTCGTGGCCGGGGCCGTCGTCTGCAGCACCGCGGCGGCCGGCACGTCGGGCGGTACCGACAGCGCTGGCCCGCCCGCGGCACGGGCCGCTCGCCACCAGCCGGAGCTCACGGCCAGCCAGACGGTGCTGTTCCGGCCGCTGGTCGGCGCGCCGTCGGTCGGCATTGGTCAGGACCAGCAGCTGCTGACGCTGGCGCGGCCTGACGCCTCGGTCATCACGATCGCCAGGACCAGCAAGGCCATCGAGGTGCACGGCACGCTCCGCTCCGGCGGCGCCGAGCTGGTGTCGGCGCTGCGCGGCCAGCTGGTGCTGATCAGGTTCGACCAGAACGCCAGCAAGAAGCGCCTGCAGGCCGCGCTGGCCAGGACCGTGGTCAACCCGAACGCGCTGGACGGCGTGGCGGTCATCATGGTGGACGTCGCGGCACACGCCGGGCACAGCGCGGTGCAGGTGATCCTGCGGCCTGGCCGGTACGAGGCGCTGAACATCACCAACGCACGCAGGTCAAGCTGGCGGTCGACCTACTTCAGGGTGCTGCGGTCCAACCGGCCGGCCAGGCTGGCCAAGCCCGGCGCCAGGATCGAGGCGATCGACTTCGGCTTCCACGGCGCCAGCCGGCTGCACGACGGTGAGCTGGTCAGGTTCGGCAACCGCGGCTACCTGGTGCACATGATCTCGTTCTACCGGGCCCGCAGCCGCAAGGCCGCCAGGCGGATCGCCGCTGACCTGCGCCGCGGGCACACCGCCAGGGCCAAGCGGCTGGCGGTCACCACCGGGATGTTCGCCGGGCCGCTCTCGCACAATCAGTGGCAGCAACTGGTGATCGCCGACCATCCCGGCTACTACGTCATTGCCAGCATGCTGCGGATCCAGAGCGGCCGGTACCAGACCAGGCTCGGCATGGAGCGCGTGATCCGCATCGTGCGGTAGAACTAGTGCCATGGCCAATGTCGCCGTTGTCGGTTTCGGCAGAATCGGCAGGTCGGCGGTCAAGGCCGGGCTGAGCCGCAAGCTGTTCACGCCGTCGGTCATCACCGACATCGTCGGCGCCGACGCGATGGCGCCGCTGTTCGAGTTCGACACCAACTACGGGCGGTGGCCTGACCAGGTACACGCAGGACCTGACGGCCTGACCATCGGCGACTCGACCATCGCGTGGCTGGACGCGCGGGACGGCGCGCCGGACTGGCAGGCGCTCGGCGTCGGCCTGGTGCTCGACTGCACCGGCCGGGCGACGACCCGGGCAGGCGCGCAGGCGCATCTCGACGCCGGCGCCGGCCGGGTCCTGGTCAGCGCGCCGAGCAAGACGCTGCAGGACTGTGACGCGGTGCTGCTGCCCGGCATCAACCTGGACAGCTACGACCCGGTCAAGCACCAGATCGTGAGCATGGCAAGCTGCACCACCAACGGCCTGGCACCGGTGATCAAGGTACTGCTGGAGACCGTCGGCATCAGGGACGGGTTCTTCAGCACCGTGCACGCCTACACCAACTCCCAGTCGCTGACCGACCAGCCGATGCGGGAGCGGCGCGACTCCTGGGCGGCAGCCGAGAACATCATCCCGTCGTCGTCAGGCGCGGCGAAGGCGCTCAAGTTCATCTGGCCCGACCTGCAGGTGACCGGCAAGTCCTACCGGGTGCCGGTGCGCACCGGCAGCATCGTCGAGCTCACCGCCAGGGTGGGCAGGCCCACGACGGCCGCCGAGCTGAACGAGGCCTTCGCCGATGCGGCGGCAGCCGGGCCGCTGGCGGGCATCCTCGGCGTGCTGCACGAGGGCTGGGCATCGGCCAGGATCGTCGGCGAGAGCAGGTCCTGCATCGTGGATCTCCCGCTGACGCTGGTCAGTGACGGTGACCTGGTGACGGTGGCTGCCTGGTACGACAACGAGGCTGGTTACGCCATGCGGCTGGCCGAGACCGTCGCGACGCTGGCCACGGGCTAGCTGGCCGGACAGCTACTCGGCGGCGGCGCCCGCCGTGATCGCCTCGTCCACCTCGGCCTGCCGCGCGGCGACCTCGGCGTCGTACTTGTCCCTGTCCACCTTCTCGGCCAGTTCCTCGTCGGCCCGCATCAGCGCGTCCAGGTCGGTCTGCGCCGCGTCGATCACGCCCAGGTCGGTGAACGCGCGCTGCACCTTGGGCCCCCAAAGCCCGATGTCCTTGACGCACGGCACGATCCTGGAGAACAGCAGCGTGCGGAACGCCTGCTGGACCGGCGACTGCTCGGTGAACTCAAGGCACTCGGCCACGTCGAAGCCGAGCCGCTCCCAGACCTCGTCGCCGCGGAACCTGTTGCGCATCAGGTAGCAGCCCTCGACGATGAAGTCCTCCCGGTCGGCGCGCTCGGCGTCGGTCAGTTCCTTGTAGTAGTCCTTCAGCGCGAGCCTGCCGAACGCCACGTGCCTGGCCTCGTCCTGCATCACGTAGGCGAGCAGCTGGGTGACCAGGTCGTTGTTGGACAGGTCCCGGTGCACGCCGAACGCGGCCAGCGCCAGGCCCTCGATCAGCACCTGCATGCCCAGGTACGGCATGTCCCAGCGGGCGTCGGTCAGCGCGTCCTCGAGCAGCCTGGCCAGGTGCGGGTTCACCGGGTAGTACAGCCCGATCTTGTCCCGCATGAACCTGGCGTACAGCTCGACGTGCCGCGCCTCGTCCATCGCCTGGGTGGCCGCGTAGAACTTGGAGTCCATGTCGGGCACCGATTCCACGATCCTGGCCGCGACGGTGAGCGCACCCTGCTCGCCGTGCAGGAACTGGCTGAACAGCCAGGCCGACAGGTGGTGGCCGAGCTCGTCGCGCTCTTTCTGGGACAGCACCTCCCACTGCCGCGACCCGTAGATCGGGTTCAGCTCCTCGCTCTGCTCCATGACGTTGCTTGGATCGACACTGATCGACCAGTCGATCCGCTTGGTGGCGTCCCACTGCTTGTCCTTGCCGCGCTGGTACAGGTCGAGCAGGCGCGTGCGGCCGCTGTCGTAATCCCAGTTGAACCGGGTCGAGCCCGCCGCTGGAACATCCCAGGTGCCGCGGGCGACCGGGCTGGTGTAGTGCTCGTAGGTGCTCACGGCTACCTCCTGGTGAACGGCTGTAACAAAGACATTACTCGCCAGTACGGTTTCGCTCCAGACCTGGCAGCCGGCCGGATCGGCCAGTAGCTTTCCCTCAAACCAGCCCGCAGGGAGCACCGCGATGGACTTCGACATCCCCGCCGACCTGGCCGAGTACCTGGCCGAGCTCGACGACTTCATCGAGCGCGAGATCCGGCCGCTCGAGCAGCAGGACGACAACATCAGGTTCTTCGACCACCGGCGCGAGGACGCGCGGACCGACTGGGACCGTGGCGGGCTGCCGAGCCGGGACTGGGGTTTGCTGCTGGCTGAGGCACGCCGGCGGGCGGACGAGGCCGGCCACTACCGGTACGCGTTCCCGAAAAAATACGGCGGCCGTGATGGCACCAACCTGGGCATGGCCGTAATCAGGGAGCATTTGGCGGCCAAGGGCCTCGGCCTGCACTGCGACCTGCAGAACGAGCACATGATCGTGGGCAACAA
>JASHQL010000591.1 GCA_030039155.1 Streptosporangiaceae bacterium
GCTCTGCCCGGGGCGCTGGCGCTGCCCGGCTTGGCGCCTTCCGCGGGCGCCGGGGCTGGGATGGCCAGCACCACGGCTGCCAGCGCCTGCACGTTCGGCAGCAGGGCCGGCCCGTCCTCGGTCTCAACCCGCACGTAAGTCAGGCCGATATCTACCACCAGGCGCGTCCAGCTGGCCGCCGAGGGCGCCGACCCTGAACCGGACGGGACTGCCGACCCGGCACGGGTGCGCGAATAGCAGCACCAGGCCGGCGAACAGGTTGGCCAGCGCCTGCTGTGCGGCCATCCCCAGGATCACGCCGAGGACCCGCTGACCAGCAGCTCCTTCACGTCAATCCGCTCGATGGCCAGCGAGCAGAGCAGCACGGCGAAGACGCCGGCCAGGGCAAGGTCCATGCCGCGTCAGCTCTCCAGCGGCGCCGCCCACATGCAGGCCTTGTGCACCCGGCCTCGTTGCACCTAAAGTCTTAAGGCCTTAGTACTTTGAGGAGACCGGCGTGATCAACTTCCGGCTCGATGGCCGATCGGTGGTGCCCACCTACCTGCAGATCGTCCAGCAGGTCAGGCAGGCGCTCAGGATGGGCGTGCTCGATGTGGGCGACAAGCTCCCCACGGTGCGGGAAGTGGTGGCAGCCACTGCAGTGAACCCGAACACCGTGCTCAAGGCCTACCGGGACCTGGAGCGCGAGGGCCTGGTCGAGCCGCGAGCCGGGCACGGCACGTTCGTGGTGGGCCGCCCGTCCGGTCCGCCGCCTGGCACGCACGCGCGGCTCGCCCGCAGCCTGGCGCAGTGGGTGCACGGCGCACGGGAGGCCGGGCTTGACGACGAGTCCATCGAATCGCTGCTGCGCATCACGCTGCGTGCGGCGGCCGAGGAGGAGACCGCATGATGGCGAGCAGCGATGTGCTCGCGGTCCAGACTCGCGGACTGACGAAGCGCTACCGTCGGGTCACTGCCCTGCGCGGTGCCAGCATCACCGTTCCCGAAGGCCGGATATCGGCGCTGATCGGCCCGAACGGCGCCGGGAAGACGACACTGCTCCGGCTACTCGCCGGGCTGGCCAGGCCCGGCAGCGGCGACGTCGAGGTGCTCGGCGGCCGTCCGGCCCAGCACCCGTCGTTCCTGGCCAATGTCGGCTTCCTGGCCCAGGAAATCCCGCTGTACCGGCGCTTCACGGTCGGTGAGCATGTCGCTGCAGGCGCGCACCTGAACTCGCGCTGGGACGGTGCCTACGTGCGGCAGCGGCTGGCGAGCCTGGACATCCCGCTCGGCCAGCGGGTGGGCGCGCTGTCCGGGGGCCAGCGCGCCCAGCTCGCGCTGTCGCTCACGCTGGCCAAGCGACCGAGGCTGCTGTTGCTCGACGAGCCGGTCGCCGCGCTGGACCCGCTGGCCCGGCGGCACTTCCTGGCACAACTGGCCGAGGCGGTGGCCGACGGCGGGCTGACCGTCGTGCTGTCCTCGCACCTGCTCGCCGACCTGGAACAGACCTGCGATCACCTCATCCTGCTGGCCGCCGCCTCGGTCCAGCTGTGCGGCGACATCGACACCTTGCTCGCCGAGCACCAGGTCCTGATCGGGCCGCGCAAGGACACCACGGCGATCGAACGCGACCACACCCTGGTCCATGCCGTGCGCACCGCCAGGCAGACCACGCTGCTCATCCGGCGCAGCGGACCGGTCATCGATCCTGCCTTCGAGGCCGCCGACGTCGGCCTCGAGGAGCTGGTGCTCGGCTACATGAGCCAGCCAGCCGGGCCGAGACCGGGGCGCCTGACCACGATCGGAGAGCAACAGTGACCTGGCTTGTCTGGCGCCAGCACCGCAACCAGGTGTACATCGCCGCCGCCGCGCTGGCCGTGTTCGCGGCGCTGCTGCTGGTCACCGGCCTGCAGATAGCCGGCCAGTATCGGTCAGCGCGCGCCGCCTGCGCGGCCAGCCATTCCTGCACCAACCTGGCGAGCAACCTCACGCTCGGCTCTCCCCTGCTGTCCTTGCTGGTCACGCTCACCGTGGTCGTCCCTTGCCTGCTCGGCGTGTTCTGGGGCGGGCCGCTGGTGGCCAGGGAACTGGAAACCGGCACCAACCAGTTCGCCTGGATGCAGGGCGTCTCCCGGCGCCGGTGGCTCGCCGTCAAGGTCGGCTGGGTTCTGCTCGCCGCGGCCGCCTGGGCCGGGGCCGTCTCGGCCCTCGTCACCTGGTGGTCCAGCCCTGCCAACGCGCTCAACCAGCAGAACTTCCAGCCCGGCCAGTTCGACATCCAGGGCATCGTCCCGGTCGGCTACGCCCTGTTCGCGGTCGCCCTCGGCATCGCGGCCGGCGCGCTGATCCGCCGGACCGTGCCGGCGATGGCCGTCACCGTGGCCGTCTTCACGTTCCTGCGCCTGGTCATCGGCCAGGATCTTCGCTCGCATTACCTGGCGGCAGTGACCATCATCGGCAGATTCGGCCAGCACGCGAGAACGCCGACTGGCTCCTACTGGCTGATCTCGCGCGGCCTCGTCGGCCGGGACGGCCAGCTGCTGAGCGCGCCGCCCCTGGAGTCCGGGCTGTCGGTCAACGGGGTGCCGGTCAGCGAGATGCCGGCCGCGTGCCGGCCACTCGCCCTGCAGAACCCGGTGAAGATGCTTTCCTGCCTGACCGAGCACGGCTACCGCGGGTTCTTCACCAGCTACCAGCCCGCCGGCCGGTACTGGGCATTCCAGGGCATCGAGACCGGCATCTACCTGCTCATCGCGGCAGCCCTGATCGCGGTGACCGCGATCGTGGTCCTCCGCCGCGACGCCTAGCCAGGGCCGACGAAGCTGACCGGCTTACTTGATGACCTTCACCAGGGCGCCGGTGGCGGCGTTGATCTCGGTGACGGTGTTGCCGCCGGGATTGGTCACCCACACGTGACTGCCATCAGCGGACACCGCGGATGGCGAGTCGAAGCCGTACTTGGCCTTCTTGATGACCCTGACCACGGCGCCGGTGGCGGCGTCGAGTTCGGCGACGCTGCCGCCGCCGGGATTGGTCACCCACACGTGACTGCCATCGGCTGACGCTCCCAGCGGGCCGTTGAAGTCGGTGGGCCCGACCGCAATCACCTGCACAAGCGCGCCGGTAGCGGCGTCGAGCTCGGTCACGTCGCCGTTCGCGTCGTTCGCGACCCACACGTGCGTGCGGTCGGCGGACACTCCCATCGGGTAGAAGACGGCGTTCTCTGCGGTCCCGGTGATGACCTGCACCAGGGCGCCGGTGGACGCAGTCAGCTCGGTCACCGAGCCGCCGGTGCCCGCGTCCTCGTTGGTCACCCAGACGTGCTTGCCGTCCGACGACACCCCGCACGGCTCGTCGAACTCGTACCTGGCGGCCTTGATGACCCTGACCAGGGCGCCGGTGGCGGCATTCAGCTCGGTGACGCTGTAGGTGCCGCTGTCGTTGGTGACCCAGACGTGCTTGCCGTCCGAGGACACCGCGTAGGGGTCGTCGAAGCCGTACTTGGCTCCCTTGATGACCTTCACCAGGGCGCCGGTGGCGGCGTTGAGCTCGGTGACGCTCTGACCGTAGAGGTTGGTCACCCAGACGTGCTTGCCGTCGGAGGACACCCCGTAGGGGTAGCTGAAGTGGTACTTGCTTGCCGTGATGACCTTGATCACCGCGCCGGTAGCGGCGTTGAGCTCGGTAACCGACCCGGCGCTGGTGTCGGCATTGGTGCTGGTGACCCAGACGTGCTTGGCATCCGCCGAGACGCCTTCTGGGTTGTCGAACCCCGCCCTGGACTCGACGACGCGCGCCTGGGCCTCGCCAGCAGGCGAGGCGGCCGCAGCCGGGATGGCCAGGCACGCGGAGCCCGCGACGAGCAACGCCACGATGCCGAGATTCCGGCGCACCGCAGACCGGCTCCGCGGGCTGCCGAGCATGCTGACCGAGCGCATATGGCCCCCTTCAACCAGCCGGAGTCTGTCTGCGCTCCAGGCCCGGTCAACTGTAGATGACTGTCAGCGCCTGGTGCCCCTTTCAGCGTTCTGATGGTCGGTTCAAATCCGGCTCGGGAGGAAACCCGAACACCGCGAGCAGGCCGGGATTCCCGAACGAGGTAACCCGGCTGATCCCGCGGCCGGTCACGGTCAGCACGCAGACGCCGTAGGGCTGCAGCTGCCCGTCGGCGCCCCGCGTGTACACGGCCGCGGCGGCCTGGCCGTTGGCGCCGGTGGCCAGCATCCGCCAGTCGCCTGCGGTGCCGAGGACGCGGTCGCGCAAGAACGCGATGCAGGTACGGCGGCCGGAGAACCAGGACCGCAGCGGCGTGGCCTCCAGGATGACGTCCTCGACCAGCAGCCGCTCGAGGGCAGCGGTGTCGGCGTTCTCGAACGCGGCGATGTACTGGTCGAGCAGCGCCCGCGCCTGCGGCATGTCCGGCTCGATGATCTGGTCGGCTGCGGGCGCTACTTCCTCCAGCCGGGCCCTGGCCCGCTGCAGCGCGCTCTTCACCGACGCCGTCGTCGTTTCGAGCATGACCGCGACCTGCGC
>JASHQL010000592.1 GCA_030039155.1 Streptosporangiaceae bacterium
GGTGTGCCCTCGTGCAGCGCCAGCCAGGAGCCGTCCGGCGCGGCTGCCGCGGCGGCGATCAGCGCGGCATCGAGTGCCGGCGGCGCGCTGCCTGCGAGGGCCGGGCCGGCCGGCGCGCCGGATTGCCATCCGCCTGTAGTCCGCTCGGCGCCGCTGCGGAGCCGCCAGAACGCCCATTGCGCGACGGCCAGCGGTCCGATGATGGTGAGCACCGGCACGTTGCCGGTGATCCAGCCGGCCGCCGACCCGGCTTCGACGACCGCGATCGCGGCGAGGCCGATGATCGCGCCCGTCCAGCCGGCCACCCGGCCGTAGGCCTTCGCCGCGGCCAGCGGCCACAGCGCGAGCATGAGGCAATCGCCCAGTCCGAGCGCTACCGGCATCGTCCCGTGGCTGGCGGCCAGCGCAGGCGCGAACGGCTCGCCGCTGATCCGGCTGAAGAAGGTCGCGGTGAAGCTCGTCAGGCCGGTGGCCACCAGGTCGTAGACCGAGAGCACTGCGCTCAGCGCGGCCACCTGGGCCGCTGTCATCCCCGTCTGCACCCACAGGTTCACCACGCCGACCACGGCGACCGCGATCAGCAGGTCGTTGCCGCACAACAGCAGCAGGACGTGGTGGCTCAGGCCTGCCGCGAGGACAGCACCGCAGGCCGCGAGCGCGGCCAGCAGGCCTGCCCGGCCGCCGAGCAGCGGCGCGAGGGCGGTCTGGATCACGACCAGGAACAGCAGGCCGAACACCGTGACAAGGAGCGGGGTGGCCAGGTGGATGTAGCCGAATGGCAGCGCGATCAGCAGCACCGTCATGATCGCGACGTCCGACCCGGTGAACCTGCCGACCGCGGGGCGCGGCATCCGCACCTTCGCGGCATACAGCGCGGCTCCCGCGGTGATCGTGCTGGCCCCGGCCAGCAGGAGCAGCGGGGCTGCCGGTGCGGTCACCGGACAACGCCGCCGGCGACCTGGGCGGCGTCACTGGGCATGCCGCCGGCCTCGAAGGTCAGCTCGCGCAGGTCGGAGCGGGCCGGGCTCGGCACCGGCAGGTCAAGCAGATCGTCGGCGAGCACGATCCCGCGCACCGGCAGGCCGCGGTCGGCAGCGCGTTCTTCCAGCCGGGCCAGCACCGGTGCCGGGCAGCCGGGCGCGAACACGTGCAGCAGCGGACCGGCCGGGCTCTGGCTGATCGCGTACCGGGTCGGCATGGGCAGCTCGCGTTCTGCCTGCAGCACCTCGAGGATGTCGCGTGCGGTGAGCCCGGTGCCATCGGTCGCGATCCGGCCGAGCACCCTGGACATGGCGGGAGTGCCGCGCAGCTCGCACTCCGGCGGGTCGGCTCCTGGCAGCCGGCGAACCAGGTCGCCGGTGTTGTACCGGAGCAGCACGGTGGTGTCACGGTAGGCCAGGTAGGGGGTGACCACCAGGACGCCGACCGCGCCGGGCAGCGCGGGGGCGAACGTGACCGGGTCGGCTATCTCGACATGCGCGTGTTCCGCGGGAATGTGCAGATGCCCGGCCGAACAGACCGAGCCGGCCACCGGCGTGATCTCGGTGGCCCCGTAGCCGTCCAGAATCTCCGCCCCGAGGGCCTCGGCGGCACGCGCCCGCAGCGCGTCGGTGAGCACCTCGCCGCCGGCGAAGACCTGCTCAAGCCCGAAGTCCGCGGCCGACCAGCCTTCGTGCTCCGCGAGCCAGGTCAGCATGCCGAGATAGGACGGCACCACGGTCAGGTGGGTAATCTGCGGCTTCTTGCCCGGCAGGTGCAACGGTGCGGCTAGCCGGTCGAGCACGATCCGCGGCTCGATGGTGCCGAGATGGACGTAGCCCGCGCCGATCATGCCAAGCGCGCTTGCCGAAGTGACCAGCGGCAACGTGGAGCGCGAGGTAATGGCGCTGGCCACCACGTGGTGTGCGCGCAGCCTGCCGTTCACCATCAGCGAGATCGCGGTCAGCGCTGCCTGCAGGTCCAGCTCATGCTTGGAGAACCAGACGCCGGCCGGGGTGCCTGTGGTGCCGGTGGTGCGGATCATCAGGACTGGCTCGGCGATGTCGGAGACGAAGGCCGACGGCGCGGCGCGCAGCGCGTCCTTGGCGGTCGGCGGGATCTGGCTCAGCGTCTCGATGCTGAGCTGCGCCGGGTCCGGTCCGTTCGCCGCGAACCAGCGGCGGTAATACGGCACGTGAGCCGCGGCATGACGGACCGCCTGCCGGACCCGGCGCCTGGCCATCACTGCCTGGATTTCCGGATCGGCCGACTGGCTTCCAGGCAGCGTGTCGAGGTCCTCGCCGGGACCGCCGAACTCGTCCAGGCTGGCCCGCAGGTCCGCGACGATCGCCTCGATGTCGGCGACGCGGAACGGGCGCGCCGCCAGCACCCGGGTCGCGTGCCTGAGCTGACGCAGTGCGGTGTTCAGCACCGGCTGGACGCGGCGCGCCGACCGGCCAGCAGCCGGCCGGCGGCCTCATGCCTTGCGTGCAAGGCGGTCAGATGGCGTGCGTGAACACCGCCGCGGACAGGGTGCTGAACACGTAGCGCGTGTACCGGCGGATCGTCTTGACCATGGGCACCTCCCGGACTGGGCTCCGTAAACCGGACCTATCTAGCGCATTATCGGTCGGGACAGAGTTCTCTTGAAAGCCACAGTCTTGTCACCGCCGCGTCCGCGGCATCCACAGGCCTGATCGGCCGCGGCCGGGCTTGTCCACAGGCCGCGCTGACCGGCTGGCAGGCGGCCGGCGCCGGCTGTCACGCTGCCGTGCATGGCGAGTACGCGGCTACATGAGCTTGCGCAGCCGGAGCAGGTCGAGCACGCTGCCCTGCACCTTCAGCCTGCCGGTCAGCCAGGCGCGGGCAAAGCTGCCAGGGTCCTTGCCGATCGCGACCACGGTGTCGCTGTCGGCGGTGAACCTGACCTGCGCGGCGCCCGCCCCGTCCTGGGCGAGCCTGACCGGGCCGGCGCCATCGGGCCCGAGCCGGGTCAGGAAGGTGACGCCAAGATCGGTGACCTTGCAGCTCAGCGTCCGGTCAACGAGCTTGTCCGCCCGGTCGGCCGCGCTCATCTCCGAAATGCGCGCGGTCAGGCTCTCCAGCGCCGCCTGGCACTGCTCGGCTGTTGCCATCTGCCCTCGCTTTCAAGGTCATTCTCCGGCCACCGGGCAACGAACGGCGAGCCGGGGCGGCCGGCGCGGCGCAGCTGCACCGGAGCCGCCGCGCAGGGCGGTAGCGTTCATTGCAGCAGCGCGGGCGGGCTCGGACGAGGGCAACGGGTGAGGAGTGGTCGCTGATGCAGCAAGAACCCGGCGACAGCCTGCCCGCCGGCAGCGCCGAGACGATGCAGGGAACGACTGGTCGCCCGGCCGACTCACCGGCCGGGCAGGCGGTGGCAGCCGGCCTTGGCGAGCCCAGGGTGGATGCCGCGGTTGGCCGGCTGGCCGAGCTGGCGGATCTTGACGTGCACGAGCATCCGGCGGTGTTCGAGCGGGTGCACGCCGAGCTCAGCGAGGTGCTCGGCGAGCTGGACCCGGAGGCAGAAGATCAGTCAGGACCGGCGGTTGGCTGACCGGGCGGAGGGCAGTGCAGGTGGGCAGGCGGCTCCGGCTCGACGCAGAGCTGGTCCGGCGTGGCCTGGCCAGGTCGCGCGAGCAGGCAGCCGAGCTGATCGCGGCCGGCCGGGTCGCGGTGGCCGGCCAGGCGGCAGGGAAGGCAGCGACTCAGGTGAGCCAGGACGCGGCGATCACGGTCAGGCCGGCTGAGTACGGCAGCGAGTACGTGTCACGCGGCGGGCACAAGCTGGCCGGCGCGCTTGCCGTGTTCGGCGACCTGGCGGTGCAGGGCAGGCGCTGCCTTGACGCGGGCGCCTCGACCGGCGGGTTCACCGACGTGCTGCTGCGGGCCGGCGCGGCGCAGGTGATCGCGGTGGACGTCGGCTACGGCCAGCTCGCCTGGTCGCTGCGCACCGATCCGCGGGTCACCGTGCTTGACCGGGTGAACGTCCGGGCGCTGCGGCCCGAGCAGGTGGCGCCGCCGCCCGAGCTGGTGGTCGCCGACCTGTCGTTCATCTCGCTCACCCTGGTGCTGCCCGCGCTGGCCGCCTGCGCGGCCGCCGACGCCGATTTCGTGCTGATGGTCAAGCCCCAGTTCGAGGCGGGCAAGGGCATGGTGGGTCAGGCCGGGGTGGTCAGCGATCCCGCGGTGCGCGCGGCCGCGGTCACCGCGGTCGCGGATGCCGCCTGGTCGCTCGGCATCGGCGTCAGGGGAGTGACCGCGAGCCCGCTGCCCGGCCCGGCAGGGAACGTGGAGTACTTCCTCTGGCTGCGCCGCGGCGCGCCGCCGCTCGCCAAGGCCGAGCTGCAGCGCGCGATCTCCGGCGGCCCGCAATGACCGCGGGGCGGCCGGACGGCCGGCGCGAGATGCTGCTGGTCGCGCATACCGGCAGGCCGCACACGCTGCGGGTGGCCAGGACGCTGGCGGCGCGGCTGACCGCTGCCGGGATCGGCATCAGGGTGCTGCAGCCGGAGGCGGCCGAGCTCGACTGTAACCCGGTCATCGCCTGCGTGACCGCGCCGGAAGCCGCCAAGGGCGCCGAGATGGTGCTGGTGGTTGGCGGTGACGGCACGCTGCTGCGGGCCGCGGAGATCGCCAGGCCGGCCGGCACCCCGCTGCTCGGGGTGAACCTCGGCCATGTGGGCTTCCTGGCCGAGGCCGAGCTGCAGGACCTGGACGCGACGGTCGACCGGGTGGTGGCCGGTGACTACACGGTCGAGCAGCGGATGACCGTGGATGTCTCGGTTCGCACGAACGGCGAGCTGCACACCGCCAGCTGGGCGCTGAACGAGGCCACCGTGGAGAAGGCGGCCAGGGAGCGGATGCTGGACGTGGTGCTCGAGGTGGACGGCAGGCCGCTGTCCCGCTGGGGCTGCGACGGCGTGGTGTTCGCCACCCCGACCGGCTCGACCGCGTACGCGTTCTCGGCCGGCGGCCCGGTGGTCTGGCCGGAAGTCGAGGCGCTGCTGCTGGTGCCGATCTGCGCGCACGCGCTGTTCGCAGGCCCGATGGTGGTGTCGCCGCGGTCGGTGCTCGCGGCGGAGGTCATCGGCGCGGCAGGTGCCCAATCTGAGACGTCAGGGGCCGTTCTGTGGTGCGATGGGCGTCGTAAGGTCGATCTCCCGCCCGGCGCGAGAGTCGAGGTCAGGCGCGGTAGCGATCCGGTCTTGCTCGCCCGGCTGCCGGCCGGGACCGGCGCGGCCAGGATCGGCGCGCCGTTCACCGACCGGCTGGTCGCCAAGTTCGGCCTGCCGGTCGCGGGCTGGCGCGGCCGTGGCGATGCTGTTCGGGAGATCGCGGCGCGGCACGCGGATGAGGAGCCGGGCGCAGATGCTTGAGGAAGTGCGAATCAGCGGACTCGGCGTGATCGACGAGGCGGTTCTCGAGCTCTCCGGTGGCTTCAACGTGGTGACCGGCGAGACCGGAGCCGGCAAGACCATGGTGGTGTCGGGCCTTGGCCTGCTGTTCGGCGGCCGGGCCGACCCGGCCAGGGTGCGGCCTGGCGCGCAGCGCGCGCTGGTCGAGGGCAGGCTGCGGGTCGATCCTGACGGGGAGGTCGCCAGGCAGGTCAGCGACTCTGGCGGTGACCTGGACGACGACGGCGGCACGCTCATCCTGAGCCGGTCGGTCAGCTCCGAGGGCAGGTCACGGGCCAGCGCCGGCGGCCGGTCGGTGCCGGTGTCGCTGCTGACCTACCTGGCCGACGACCTGGTGGCGGTGCACGGCCAGGCCGATCAGCAGCAACTGCTCAAGCCCGCCAGGCAGCGCCAGGCGCTCGACCACTTCGCCGGCCCGCAGTTCGCCGGGCAGCTGACCGAGTACCAGCGTGCCTATCAGCGGCACCTGCAGGTGCGGGCAGAACTCGATGAGCTCAGCACGCAGGCGCGCGAGCGTTCCCGCGAGGCCGACGACCTGCGCAGGGGGCTGGCCGAGGTGCACGGCGCCGACCCAGCCGAGGGCGAGGACATCGAGCTGATCGCCGAGGAGGAGCGGCTGGCCAATGCCGACACGCTGCACTCGGCGGCGACCACCGCGCACGAGGCGCTGCTCGGCGACCCGGCGAGCGGCAGTTATGACGCTGCGGACGCGGTCAGCCTGCTGGCCGCAGCCAGGTCCGCGCTCGACGGCGCGGCGGCGCATGACCCGGCGCTCGGCGCGCTGGCCGGCCGGGTCGGCGAGGCCGCGTACCTGGTGGCCGACGTCGCCACCGAGCTTGCCTCGTACGTGCAGACGGTGGAGGCGGACCCGGCCAGGCTCGCCGTCGTGCAGGAGCGCAGGGCCGAGCTGGCCAGGCTGGTCAGGGCGTACGGGACCGGGCTGGCCGGCCCGCCTGACGACGGCCAGGGCGGTGACCTGGCTGCGGTGCTCGGCTGGGCCAAGTGGGCGTCGGCCAGGCTTGGCGAGCTGGACAACGACGAGGACCGGATCGCCGCGCTGGCGGCGGAGGAGGCGAGCCTGTCCGCCACCGTGGCCGAGCTGGCCGGGCGGCTCACCGCGGCCAGGACCGAGACCGCCAAGCGGTTCGCGGCCCAGGTGACCGGGGAACTGGTGGCGCTGGCCATGCCGCACGCGCGGCTGACCGTGGCGGTCACCCAGGCTGAGGGGTTCGGTCCGCACGGCGCTGACGAGGTCGAGATCAAGCTGTCCGCGCATCCTGGCGCCCCTGCGCTTGCCCTGCACAAGGGCGCGTCCGGCGGTGAGCTGTCCCGGATCATGCTGGCGATCGAGGTGGTGTTCGCCGGTGCCGACCCGGTGCCGACGTTCGTCTTCGACGAGGTGGACGCCGGGGTCGGCGGCAAGGCGGCGGTCGAGGTCGGCCGCAGGCTGGCGCGGCTGGCGCGGCTGGCCCAGGTGATCGTGGTCACTCACCTGCCGCAGGTCGCCGCCTTCGCCGACACCCACCTGATGGTGGAGAAGGCCGGCGATGGCAGCGTGGTCAGCAGCGGGATCACCAGGCTGGACGACCAGGGCAGGGTCAAGGAACTGTCCAGGATGCTGGCCGGCCTTGAGGACTCGGAATTCGGCCGGGCGCACGCCGGGGAGCTGCTGGCGGCGGCCGCGGCGGAGCGGGCCGGGCGGGCTCCATAGCTCGCCGCGACCCCGATGCTCCGCAGAGCTGGCAAAATGGATGGCCAATGAAATCGCCGTCTTGGATCTTCCCAGGAGCACGTCGGGCCAGGTCAAAGGACCTGCCGGGGGTGCTGGCCATCGCTCGCCTTGACGCCAGGACGAAGAACCTGGTCAAGCGGCTGCAGCCGGGCGACATCGCCATCATCGATCATGCTGACCTGGACCGGGTCGCCGCCGAGTCGCTGATCGGCCGTGCGGTGGCCGGGGTGGTGAACGCCGCGCAGAGCATCACCGGCCGTTACCCCAACATCGGCCCGCAGCTGCTGGTCGAGGCCGGCATCCCGCTGGTTGACGACGTCGGATCCGAGGTCTTCCAGCAGGTGCGCGAGGGCCAGCAGGTCAGGCTGGACGGCGAGACCCTCTACCTGGACGACGCCGTGGTGGCCAAGGGCACGCTGCAGACCGCGCAGACCGTGGCCGACGAGATGGCAGTCGCCAGGGAGGGGCTGTCCGAGCAGCTCAAGGCGTTCGCCGCGAACACCATGGAGTACATCACCAGGGACTCGGAGCTGCTGCTGATCAACGGGCTGCGGATCCCGCAGCTGCGGACCAGGCTGGACGGCAGGCACGCGCTGGTGGTCGCCCGCGGCTACCACTACCTGGAGGACCTGCACGTGCTGCGGGCCTACATCAGGGAGTTCAAGCCGGTGATGATCGGCGTTGACGGCGGCGCGAACGCGCTGGTCGAGGCGGGCTACCGGCCGCACCTGATCGTCGGCGACATGGACTCGGTGTCGGACAAGGCGCTGAACTGCGGCGCCGAGGTGGTCGTGCACGCCTACCCGAACGGGCACGCGCCCGGCCTGCCGCGGGTCCAGGACCTGGGCATACCCTCGGTGACCTGCCCGTCGCCCGGCACCAGCGAGGACCTGGCAGTGCTGCTGGCCGACGAGGCGGGGGCCAGCCTGATCGTCACCGTCGGCATGCGATTCGCCTTGGTAGAGTTCCTGGATAAGGGCCGGGCCGGGATGGCGAGCGCGCTGCTGACCAGGATGCGCGTCGGCGACAAGATCGTCGACGCGAAGGGCGTGAGCCGGCTCTACCAGAGCAGGATCTCCGCGAGGTCGCTGATCATGCTCGCGCTCGCGGCCACGCTGACCGTGATCATCGCGCTGGTGGCATCACCGCTCGGCCAGGGTTTCCTCGGCGTGATCGACGATGCGCTGCACCTGCTCCGCTACTGGCTGTCTGGACTGTTCTAGTGATCGACTTCCGCTACCACCTGGTCTCCATCATCGCGGTGTTCCTCGCGCTCGCCGTCGGCATCGTGGTCGGCGTGGAGGTGCACCCGCTCGCGGTCAAGGCGCTGCAGACCACGGAAAACCTGCTGCGGCAGGAGATCCACAAGGTCACCAACGAGGGCACGACGCTGCGGAACGAGAACGGCCTGAACCAGAGCTTCGCCCAGGCCGCCGCGCCGCGGCTGCTCGGCGGCCTGCTGCCAGGGCGCAGCGTGGTGCTGGTGACCGCGCAGAACTCGGCGTCCAGCTCGGACTCCACCGTGATCAGCGGCGTGACCACGGCGCTTGGCCAGGCAGGCGCCAAGGTCACCGGCCAGGTGCAGCTCACCCAGTCCTTCTTCGACACCGGCGGCGCCACCAGGCAGCTGCTCATCCAGCTCGCCGACCGGCTGGCGCCGCAGGTCGGGGTGACCGTGCCGAGCCAGCCCGCGATCCCGCAGATCGCCGGCCAGGAGGATGCCGCGCGGGTGATCGCGGCGGCCATCGTCGGCAAGGGCACGGCGGTCCCCACGTCGGCGCAGGCGCAGACGGTGCTGACCGGGTTCAGCCAGGCCAACTTCCTGCATCTGCAGCTCAGCGGCAGTGCGTCGACGTTCCAGCCAGGCACGCTCGCGGTGGTGGTGATCCCCAGCTCGCCGGTCAGCCCGGCCAACGACGCCGACCCGTCGGTCCTGGGCCTGGTCGCGGTGGCGCAGCAACTGGCGCGGGACAGCGACGGCATGGTGATCGCGGGGAACCTGTCGGGGGCCGGGCCCGGCAGCGCGATCGACGCCGTGGTCGGCGACGGCGACCCGCTCAGCACGGTGGACAATGCCGACAGCGAGACCGGCCAGATCATCGTGGTGCAGGCGCTGGCCAAGCTGGTCGAGGGGCACAAGCCGCAGTCGTACGGCGTGCTCGTCGGCAACGTGCCGAGCCCGGTGCCGGTGCCCAGCCCGACGACCAGCACCACGGTCGCGCCGACGACCAGGCACGGGAGGACCTAGTGAACCGGGCATGGCTGACCGGGGGCGTGCACGGCCGTCGGGGTGCAGGGTCTGGCCAGGCGGCGCCGCAACCCGCCAGGGCTGCGCTGAGTTCGGCGCTGGTCGGCGCCGCGGCCGCCAGGGCCGGCTACGCGGCGCTGCGCCGGTACCCGCCAGGCGGCAGCGACAGGTGGGCGCGGAAGAACCACCGCGGCGAGCCGGTCACGCTGCTGGAAGGGCCGGCGCTGGTCGCCGGGGCCGCGGCTGGCGCGGCGCTGGCACCTGGGCTGCCGCCGCGGCATCGTGCCGCGCTGCTGCTGGCCGGGATCGGCGCGGGCGCGTTCGGCGGCTATGACGACGTAGCCGGCGGCAGCTCGAGCAAGGGCTTCCGCGGGCACCTGGGCGCGCTGCGCAACGGCGAGGTCACCTCCGGCGCCGTCAAGATCGTCGGGATCGGCGCAGTCGGGCTGGCGGCGGCGGCGCTGACCGGCAGGCACGGCGGCGGCAGGCACGGCGGCGGCAGGCACGCTGGCCAAACCGCGGTGGCGGCCGCGGACCTGGTGATCGACGCCGGCCTGATCGCCGGCGCGGCGAACCTGCTGAACCTGTTCGACCTGCGGCCGGGCCGTGCTATCAAGGTGG
>JASHQL010000593.1 GCA_030039155.1 Streptosporangiaceae bacterium
TCGAGCCGCGGGACGGGCTGCCGCCGCTGGTCGACGGACCCGAGGCGCTGGCCGCGGCGATCGCCGCGCTGGCGGGCGGCACCGGCCCGGTGGCGGTCGACGCCGAGCGGGCATCCGGCTTCAGGTACGGTCACCGTGCCTTCCTTGTCCAGTTCCGCCGCGACGGCGCCGGCACCGTGCTCATCGACCCGGTCGCCTGCCCTGACCTGTCCGCGCTTGACACCGCGCTGGCCGACGTGGAGGCGGTGCTGCACGCCGCCTCCCAGGACCTGCCCTGCCTGACGGAGCTTGGCTACCGGCCAAGGACGCTGTTCGACACCGAGGTGGCTGGCCGCCTGCTCGGCTGCCCGCGGGTCGGGCTGGCGACGCTGGTGGAGACGATGCTCGGGTTCGGCCTGGAGAAGTCGCACTCGGCCGCCGACTGGTCCACCAGGCCGCTGCCGGCCGAGTGGCTGCGGTACGCCGCGCTCGACGTGGAGGTGCTGGTCGAGCTGCGCAATGTGCTGGCCGAGCAGCTTGCCGAACACGGCAAGACCGAATGGGCAAGGCAGGAGTTCGCTGCCGAGCTTGCCGCAGAGCCGCCGCCACCGCGTACCGATCCGTGGCGCAGGACCTCCGGCATTCACCGGGTGCGCAGCCGCCGCGGGCTCGCCGTGGTGCGCGAGCTGTGGCAGGAACGCGACAAGATCGCCATGCGCCGTGACCTGTCGCCGACCAAGGTGCTGCCGGACTCCGCCATCATCGAGGCGGCCAGGTCGATGCCGGCCGGGCCAACAGAGCTGGCGGCCGTCCCTGGCTTCGCCGGGCGGAACGCCAGGCGGCACATGCCGGAGTGGATGCGGGCGGTCAGCCACGCCAGGGCGCTGCCGGACCGGGCGCTGCCCGACCCGTCAGCCCCGCCCGGCGACGGCCCGCCGCCGGCGCACCGGTGGGCCGACCGTGATCCGGAGGCTGCGGTCAGGCTCACCGCGGTGCGCGCGGTGGTGGCAGCGCTCGCCGACGCGCACCACCTGCCGGCGGAGAACCTGGCGCCCCCCGATGCGGTGCGCAGGCTGGCCTGGCAGCCGCCGGCCGAGCTGACCGGCCCGGCCGTCGGTGCCGACCTGGCCAGGTACGGCGCGCGGCCGTGGCAGGTGGAACTCACCGCGGTGCCGGTCGCGAAGGCGCTGCTGCGGATTGTCGAGAAGGGCGGCGAGTAGCCCGGCCGCGCTAGGCACTGCGCCGGAGCGGCCTGACCGCGCACGGCAGCGCCGAGCCGGCCCTCGGCTGGCCAGCGCACGGCAGCGGCCCGTCGACGGGCAGGTAGCCGGGAAAGACGTTCAGGACGACCTCGCAGTCGCAGAACCCGCCAAGCTCCTGCAGCCTGCGGACCAGCTCGGCGGCCTGCGGCGCGCACTGCTCGCGCCAGCGGATGGTCCACCGGTGCGTGCAGTCACAGCCGAACTCCGCCAGCATCCTGAGCAGGTAGCAGCGCAGGCACTCGCGCTCCCCCGGCTCGGTTAACTGGCACGACAGCTGCACCAGCTCGGTCTCGACCGCAGCGGCGATGTCCTCGGTCATCGCTGTCTCCCTTCGAGATGAGGCGACCTGACATGCCGGTTTTATCGCCGGCTGCCGACAGTTCCGGCAGCCGTCAGGCACTGTCAGACCCCGGCGGCAAGATGGCCAGCGTGGTCACCATCGACGACGTGCGGGCAGTGGCCAGGGAGCTGCCCCGTGCCTATGAAGTGCTGGTCAGGGACCGGGTGAAGTTCCGCGTCGGGCGGATCGTGTTCCTGGCCTTCAGCCGCGACGAGACGGTCATGGGCTTCGGCTTCCCGAAGGAAGAGCGCGATGCGCTGGTGGCCTCGAGCCCAGGCAAGTTCCTGCCGCCGGAGCCGGCCGACCTGCGCTACCACTGGGTGCGGGTCAGGCTCAGCGAGCTCGACGAGGGCGAGATGGCCGAGCTGGTGACCGACGCCTGGCGGATGTGCGTGCCGAAGACCGTGGCGGCGCAGTACCTGGCAGGGCTGGGACAATGAGCGCGCAGCAGGTCAGCGCGGCGGAAGGACGGGCAGCTCCGATGCGGGCAGCAGAGCTTGACTGGGCCTGGCTCGCGGACACCCCGGCCGGGCCGGTCTCGGTCGGCTGCAGCCCGGCCGGAGTCGCCAGGGTGCGGTTCGGCATGCCACCGGACGGCGGCGGGCCAGACGGCAGCGGGCCAGACGGCAGCGGGCCGGACGGCAGCGGGCAGGCCCGCGGTCAGCTTGCTGGTGCGCCCGCAGGTCAGGCCGCGCAGTCCGGCGGCGTCGCCGGGGCCGCGAGGGCTCAGCTGGCCGAGTACTTCTGCGGCGCGCGCCGCGGCTTCGACCTGCCCATCGACTGGTCGGTGCTGGTCGCCGCGCAGCGGCAGGTGCTGAGCACGCTGTTCGAGTCGGTTGGCTACGGCCAGACGATCAGCTACGGCGAGCTGGCACGCAAGGCTGGACTTGGGCCGGCCGCGGACACGCTGCCGGCCCGGCTGGTCGGCCAGATCATGGCCGGCAACCCGATCCCGATCATCGTGCCGTGCCACCGGGTGCTGGCCAGCGACGGGCTCGGCGGCTACAGCGGCGGCGCCGGCATCGAGGTCAAGCGCTGGCTGCTGATCCTGGAGGGATCGCTGCCGCCCACCCTCGACTGGCAGCCGGCCGGGCCGGCGCGAAGCTAGCCAGGCTCCGGCACCGCAGCCGGCGGCTCAGTCCCAGCCGGTAAACGACTTGGCCGCGATGCAGAACTCGTTGCCCTCAGGGTCCTGCATGACGGTCCAGCTGTGACCAGGCATCTGTTCTTCGCGGGTGACGGTCGCGCCGAGCCTGACCAGCGCCTCGACCGCCGACGGGTCAGGATCCACCAGGTCGACGTGCACCCGGTTCTTGGCTTGCTTCCGCTCAGGCACCTGTGCGAAGTACCAGGCAGGCTCGCCGCGCGCGGCGTCAGCGCCGCCGATCGAGGCCCACACCTTGCTGCTGCCCTGATCGAGCGGCCGGCCGAGCACGGCCGACCAGAAGGCGGCCACCTTCAGCACGTCGTCGCAGTCGAAGGCGATGTTCCCGACTCTCGCTGTCATCTCAGCCATCTTGCCGTAGGTCGTGCCGCTCGGTGGCCACCAGGGCGCCGGCCGCCCGGTGCAGCACCAGGAACGCGGCCTTGCGCAGCGGCGGGCCGTCGGGCACGGCCGCGGCAAGCCGCGTGCACGCCGCATCGAGCAGCACCGGCATGTTCTCCCGGTGCGCGCAGAGCACCGCCGCCACCGGCTCGGCGGCCACCGCGGCCGCTGCCTCCGCGACGGCGGCCACGGTCTCCGGCGAGTCCGGCAGGCCAAGCCCGAACAGCTCCTCGACCTCGATCTTGCCGCCGGTCGCGGCCGCGAGCGGCCTGAGCGTCGCCAGGCACCGCTCAGCCGGTGAGCTGATCAGCCTGGCCGGGCCGAAGCAGCGGAGCAGGTCAGCGAGCGCCGCCGCCTCGGCGACGCCGGCCGCGTCGAGCGGCCTTGCCTGATCGGGGCCAGTCCATTCACGCCGGTCGCCGGCCGATGCGTGCCTGAGCAGAATCAGCGGCGCGGTGTCGTTGGGTGCCGCGCTGAATGCCGCGAGTAGCTGCACGTCGCGGCCATAGCTCAGCCGCGCGGCGGCATCGTCCGCGGCCAGCCAGGCCAGCTCGTCGACCTCGGAGTTCGGCTCGAAAGCGGCCGGACCGGCGCCGCCGGCCTGCCGCGCCGCCCAGTAGTCCACCCGCTTGGGCCTGCCATCGGCCTCGTACCGCTCGGCGCCGAGCGGGCGGCCGAGCACCACCTGCAGCCCGGTCTCCTCTGCCACCTCGCGGACCGCGGTGCGCGGCAGCTGCTCGCCGGGCTCACGCTTGCCCTTGGCGAACGACCAGTCGTCGTACTTGGGCCGGTGCACCAGCGCCACCTCGGCCCGGCCTGCGGCCTGCCGCCAGAGCACCGCGCCGGCCGCCCGGATCTCCGCATCCGGCCCGGCATCGGTGCCGTCCTGCGGGGACGACCCCGCCGGACCCGCCCGGTGCTGACCAGTCACGGCGCCGCCGCCGGCCGGGCCTGCGAGTCAGCCATCAGCGCCGCCCCGGCTCTGCCTGAGCCTGATCAGCATGTCCTGCACGTCCTCGAGCGGCCGGCCGGCCGAGTCCAGGTGATGCCTGATCCAGCTGCCGTCGCCGTCCAGCCACCAGGATGCGGACCGCTCGCTCATCGCCATGTCGATGAACCCGCGCAGGGTCGCCCGGTGCATCGGGTCGGTCACCCTGATCAGCAGCTCGACCCGCCGGTCCAGGTTCCTGTGCATGAGATCCGCGCTGCCCATCCAGACCTCGCCTGGCGCGCCGTCCAGCCCGGTGCCGAACGCGTAGATCCGCGAGTGCTCAAGGAACCGGCCGACGACGCTGCGCACCCTGATCGTCTCCGACATGCCCGGCATTCCGGGCCGCAGCGCGCAGATCCCGCGCACCCACAGGTCGATCGGCACCCCGGCAATGGACGCGCGGTACAGCGCGTCGATCATCGCCTCGTCGATGAGCGCGTTGCACTTGAACTGGATCCTGGACGGCTCGCCAGCCGCGGCCAGCGCGGCCTGCTCGTCGATCTGCTGGATCAGCCCGGTGCGGACGCCGGCCGGCGCGACCAGCAGCCGCCGGTACTGCTTCGGCCTGCTGTAGGCGGTCAGGTGGTTGAACAGGTCGGTCAGGTCTTCGCCGACGGTCTGGTCCGCGGTCAGCAGCCCGAAGTCCTCATACAGCCGTGCCGTCTTCGGGTGATAGTTGCCGGTGCCGATGTGGCAGAACCTGCGCAGCGACCCGTCGGCTTCCTGCCGCACCACCAGCGCCATCTTGCAGTGCGTCTTGAGCCCGACGAGGCCGTACACCACGTGGCAGCCGGCTTCCTCAAGCTTGTGCACCCAGCCGATGTTGGCCTGCTCGTCCCCGCGGGCCTTGATCTCCACCACGACCACGACCTGCTTGCCAGCCTCGGCGGCGTCGATCAGCGCGTCCACGATCTCCGAGTCGCCACTGGTCCGGTACAGCGTCTGCTTGATCGCCAGCACCCTGGGATCGGCAGCGGCGGACACCACCAGCCGCAGCACGCTCGCGGTGAACGAGTCATACGGGTGGTGCACCAGCACGTCCCGCTCGGCCAGCGCGCCGAACACGCTCACGTCGCTGGCCAGCGCCGTCTCCGAAGGCACGAACGGCGGGTACTTCAGATGCCGCATGTCGAGGTCGGCGATGGCCGACAGGTCCGACAAGCCGAGCGGCCCAGGCAGCCGGTACACCGCGCGCTCGTCCACCTCGAGCTCGGTGACCAGCTTGTCCAGCACGTCGGCCGACATCGACTCCTCGACCTCAAGCCGGACCGCGGGCTCGCGCGGCCGCCGGATCAGCTCGCGCTCGAGCGACTTGAGCAGGTCCTCGGTGACGTCCTCGTCGATTTCGAGGTCGCGGATCCTGGTCACCCTGAACGCGTGCTGCTCGAGCACTTCGAGTCCGACGAACAGCTCGTCCAGGTGGGCGGCGATCACGTCCTCAAGCGGCACGAACCGGTTCGGCGCCACGGTCAGGAACCTGGGCAGCAGCGGCGGCACCTTCACCCTGGCAAACATCGTCGCGCCGGTCACCGGATCGGCGATCATCACCGCGAGGCTGAGGGACAGGTGCGAGATATAAGGGAACGGGTGCGCCGGGTCGACGACCAGCGGCGTCAGCACTGGGTAGATCCGCTCCCTGAACAGCGTGGTGAGCCTGTCCTGCTCGTCAGGTGCGAGCTCCTTCCAGCGGGGCAGCTCGATGCCGGCCTCGGCCAGCGCCGGCTGCAGCCGCTCGGAGAAGATCAGCGCGTGCCGGAGCGACAGCTCGCGTGCCAGGTGCAAGGTGAGCTCGAGCACCTGCTCGGGCGGCAGGCCAGTCGCGTTCTCCACCGGCAGGCCCGTTGCCATCCGGCGCATCCGGCCGGCCACCCTGACCATGAAGAACTCGTCAAGCCCCGAGGCGAAGATCGAGGCGAACCTGACCCGCTCAAGCAGTGGCACGTGCTCATCGTCGGCCAGCTCGAGGATGCGCTCGCCGAACCGCAGCCAGCCCTCCTCCCGGTCCAGGTAGCGGCCGGCCGGCAGTTCGATGAGCTTCGGCTGCCCGGCCGGCTGAGCGCCGGCTGCGGCGAGCCGTCTTCGCTCGGCAGCCTGCGCTTCGCGCTGCGCCGTCCTGGCCCGCGCCCGCTCGGCTGCCTGCTGGTGCTTCAGGGCCCGCGCACGAGCCTCTGCCCGGTCGCGCTCGGCAGCAGCGAGCCGCCTGGCATCCCTGGTGCTCTGGCTAGCCGCTGATTCCATGTCCCTATTGTCCCCATGTCTGGTGGCGATCAAATATGCCAGCTGCCTGACTTCCCCGCTACACCTCGGTGAACAGTGCCGATGCGACCTGCGGGCCGCTCCGGGTTGCCTGATCCGCAGCGATCCGGCCAAGATCAGACCAGGCCGATGGCGGCGGCAGCACTGCCCTGGGGGCGCCCCCGGGCCCGGAGCAGATGGAGGCAGCGAGCATGCGGATTGGCACCATGGTGGCGGACCCGGCAGGTCCGGACGCGCTGGCCAAGCTCACCGAGCAGCTGCGCAGCGCTGCCGACGACGGGTTCGCCTCGGCCTGGATGTCGAACATCTTCGGGCTCGAGGCGCTCACCGCGCTGGCGGTCGCCGGGCGCGAGGTTCCGCGCATCGAGTTCGGCACCGCGGTCGTACCCACCTATCCGCGGCATCCGGCTGTGCTCGCCCAGCAGGCGCTCACCGCGGCGCTGGCGCTTGACGGCCGGCTCGCGCTCGGCATCGGGCTGTCGCACAAGATCGTCATCGAGGACATGTACGGGTACAGCTTCGACCGGCCGGCCAGGCACATGCGCGAGTACCTGAGCATCCTGCTGCCGCTGCTGGACGGGCAGCCAGCCGGATTCGACGGCGAGTCGCTGCACGCGCACATCGGCCTGTCGGTGCCGGCGCAGGGCCGGGTTCCGGTGCTGCTGGCCGCGATGGCGCCGCAGATGCTGCGGCTGGCCGGCGGCAGGACCGACGGCACGGTGCTGTGGATGACCGGCCCGGCCACCGTCCGCGACTACGTGGTGCCGACGATCACCGCGGCAGCCGCGGCCGCTGGCCGCGAGCAGCCGCGGGTGGTGTGCGTGCTGCCGGTCTGCGTGAGCGACGACCCGCAGGCCGCCAGGGACCGCGCCAACCACGTGTTCGCCATCTACGGCCAGCTGCCGTCCTACCGGGCGATGCTCGACAGGGAGGGCGCGGCCGGCCCTGGCGACATCGCCGTCACCGGCAGCGAGGACCAGGTGACCGAGCAGATCGAGGCGCTGGCCGCGGCCGGCGTGACCGACTTCGTGGCCGGCGAGTACGGCGCGGGCGACGACCAGGCACGCACCAGGGACCTGCTCAAGGCACTGATCAGCTCGGGTAGTACAGCAGGTTGAACCCCTCGTACAGGGTCATGTCCTGCTGGTTCTCGCAGAACACGCCCCAGGTGGCCGGCGTGCTGTCGGTGTCGTACCAGACGCCGATCGTGGAGTCGAGGTAGTACCCGTAGGTGTGCGCGCCGCCCGGGTTGAACACCGGGGTGGCGAACACCTCGGCGTCGGGCTTGTTGTTCGTTCGCGAATTGCTGAACTGGGCGTAGTCGAACGCGGTGTTGGCCTTCAGTGCCTTCAGCACCGCGCCGTGCGCGCCCGTCCCGCTGGTGCCGACCAGCACGTTGAACGAAGGTCCTGCCCGCATGGTCTTGCCGTCTTCCTCGAAGATCCCCCACCTGCCCGTTTTGCGCTGGAAGTAGACGCCAACCGGATGGTCGTTGGTGTCGAAGGCGACGCCGGGCGGATTCCAGTTCTGCGTGACCTGCAGCAGCACACCGGGCTTGTGACCGGTCGCCGGGCTGCTGATGAACGTGGTGGAGCCGCTGTCACTCGCCTTGGTGGACGTCCACACGAACGCGTCCTTGGTCGGCTTGGACACGATCAGCACGTTGAAATCCATGCCGACCGGCATGGCCGAGCCGTTTTCGTTAAAGACGCCCCACTTCTTCCGCTTGACGTTGTACCAGACGCCGAGCGGAACCGTGTCGTAGGTCCCGTCACTGACGCCGGGCGGATTCCAGTTGGCGGTGACGAACACCAGCGCGTGCCTGTTGCCGTTGCTGAGCTTGTTGTTGATGTAGGTGGTGTCGCCCTTGGTGTTGCCGGTGGTCGACTTCAGCAGGAAGTGCGCATCGTGACCGCTGCTTGCCGCCGGCTGGACGCTGGCGCCTGCGGCGGCAGGCACCAGCACCGACGCCGCGGACAGCGCCCCGGCGAACAGCAAGCCCGCCGTCACCCTTGATCCCCGCCAGAATCGCTGGCGAGCACGGAGACCTTCCATCCGAACCCTCCCGCTCCAGTCGCACCATCATGTGCGGCAGCATCGTAACCGGGCTTGTCGCCAGATCAGGTGCACAACCGACAGAACCGGTAGGGAATGCTGGCATTACGCCCGTGACGCCGCTGCCGTCTCGGTCAGATCGGTCAGCATCCGCGCCGCGACGGCCGCTTCTGGCAGCGCGCGGCCGGTCGCTCGCATCAGCTCGGCCAGCCGCGGATCCCACGGGCTCTGCTCGGCGGCGCCGCGCAGCGGCTCGGCCGAGCCCGCGGCCAGCGCCTCGTGATAGACGGTGGCGCCCATCAGCCACGGCTTCGCGCGCAGCTTCCTGACGGCCGTGCCGGTGGTCCGCAGCCCTGCCCAGTTGAAGTTGTCGTGCCAGTGCACCCTGGTGCCACTCGCCGCCGCCGACTGCAGCAGCCTGGCGCAGGCCACCGACGGCCGTCCCTCGGTGCACAGCATCGCCGGGCAGTCAGGCCCGAGCGCGTCCGCCGCCGCGCCGATCAGCCCTGCTGTCGAGCAGACGTACAGGTCGAGCGCCCACGGGATCACCGGCATCGCGACAAGCTGCCTGAGCGTGAGCCGCAGCGGCTGGCCGGAAGCCGCGGCCTCGGTCAGCCAGCGGCCAAGCGGCTCGCCAGTGGCCTGCAGGTTGAGCACCAGCGCCTGGCTGGTGAGGTCGTCGCCGACCACGCCGGCCGCGGTCCACAGTTCCTGCTCTGCCTCAGCGCCGGCCGGCGGCGCGACGCCTTCCCTGACCGCGAGCGCACGCAGCACCAGGCTGGCCAGCGGCCCGCCGGACAGCGCGTGCTGGTCGCCGGTGACCGCCAGCGCCAGGCTGGACAGCACCACGCTGCCCGGCTCTGGCCCGGCCGGCAGCCGCTCAAGCACCGCCGATGCCTGGCTCAGCACCTTGCCGTGCCCCTGCCTGATCAGCCGGGTGACCGTGCCGTCCTTGCTGACCTCGTCGAGCCAGTCCCGGTACCAGGCCATCGTGGACAGCGCGCTTTGCCGCGACCTGGCCAGCGAATCGTCCCAGCGGTCGATCTCTGCCTTGCGCTCGGCCGCCAGGTTGCGCACCGGCCCGGCCAGCGACTCCACCGCCTCGTGCAGGCTCTGCGCCGCGCCTGACCTGCGCAGCGTCGCGGCCAGCTCGGGCAGCGGGACGCTCAGCGAGGTGCCGCGGCCGACGCTGCGCCCGAGCAGCTTGGCTGCAGCCCGCCGCTGCTGCTGGGTCGCGCCCACCAGTGTCACCGTGCCGTCGAGCAGCTCACCGCGCTCAAGCCGGCCGCGAATCCGGTCGACCAGCCAGCTCAGCTCGGGCAGCCCGAGCAGCTGCTGCAACCGTGACACGTCAGCCGTATCCTGGCTCCCCGCCACAGACGTGCTCATCGGCGCATCGTAGCCAAATCACCATTGGCACCGGAAGACGCAGCTGGTCGCGAGCGACCCGGGCGCTACGGGCTGACGCAGAACTCGTTGCCTTCCGGGTCGGCCATCGTCACCCACAGGTGCGGGCCCTGCCGAGCGCGGTGCAACTCACTGGCACCGCGCTTGGCCAGCGCGGCCACCACTGACTCCAGATCGTCGCCGCGGATCCTGATGTCGAGGTGCGCCCTGTTCTTCACCGTCTTCGGCTCCGGCACCTGCTGGAACAGCACCCGCGGCCAGTAGCCAACGCCGCGCGCGGCATCAGGGTGCCGGATGGCCGCGCCTTCCTGCCAGACCAGCCTGCCCTGGTGCCGCGTGGTCTCCTGGTCGGTGGCGTAGCCCTCGGCGATCATCCGGCGGATGAAGTCCTCGTCCTGCTGCTCGACATTCCAGCCGAGCGTCTCCGCCCACCAGTCGGCGAGCTCGTGCGGCCGCGCGCAGTCGATCGCGACCTGGAACTCATATGTCATGGCCAAGCTCCTCCTTGAGCCGGTACAACTCACCCGACGTCGCGTCCGAGGTATGTCCACGCTAGGACAGATTGCGGACAAGATCGGTCCTCAATCGCTGGGATACTGAATCTCGTGCAGGAAACCTCGGCCAGACTGCTGCGGCTGCTCTCGCTGCTGCAGGCGCGGCCAGACTGGACCGGCGGCGAGCTGGCCGGGCGGCTCCAGATCACCGTCCGCACGCTGCGCAGGGACGTGCAGAAACTGCGCAGCCTCGGCTACCCGGTCGGCGCGACGCCTGGCGTGGCCGGCGGATACCGGCTCGCCGCCGGTGCCGCGCTGCCGCCGCTGCTGCTCGATGACGACGAGGCCGTCGCGGTGGCGCTCGGCCTGCGCACCGCCGCGAGTCACTCGGTCACCGGAGTTGCCGAGGCATCCGTGCGCGCGCTCGCCAAGCTCGAGCAGGTGCTGCCTGCCCGGCTGCGCGAGCGGACCGCCGCGCTCGGCCAGGCCACGGTGCCGCTGGCCGTCGGCGGCCCGCCGGTTGACCCGGACGTGCTCACGGTGCTCGCGCGGGCCTGCCGGAGCCGGGAGCGGCTCAGGTTCGACTATCAGAGCCGGGACGGCCAGCCCGCCGGGCGCACCGCCGAGCCGCACCGGCTGGTGCAGGCCGGCAATCGCTGGTACCTGGTCGCCAGGGACACCGGTCTCGGGGACTGGCGCACGTTCCGGGTGGACCGGATCAGCTCGGTCCGGCAGACCGGCGCTCGGTTCGTGCCGCGTGACCCGCCGGATGCTGCCGCGTTCGTGTCCAGGTCGGTGTCGGTCGCGCCGTACCGCTATCAGGCCCGTGTCCTGGTGCGAGCGCCGGCCGACGCGGTGGCCGGCCTGGTGCCGCCGACCGCCGGCCTGGTCGAGCCGGCCGGGCCCGACGCCTGCATGCTCAGCACCGGCGGCAACGACCTGGACTGGATGGCGATGCACCTGGCCGCGCTCGGCCATGAGTTCACCGTGCTGGAGCCGCCCGAGCTGATCGACCGGCTCGGCATGTTGGCCGGCCGGCTGCAGCGGGCTCAGGCCAGGCCGCAGGCCTTGTGAATGTCGTCCCGGCTGGCCAGCTTCACCCGCGCGCCGCGGCCAAGCGAGCTGGCCAGTTCCTTCTCCGCATCCTCGATCTTGAGCCAGTCCGCGTAGCTCACCGCCTTGATGCCGCGCTCGGCCAGCAGCTTGTGCAGGCCGGGCTCGCCGGACTCGCCGCCTTCCGGCATCGGCAGCAGGCCCGCCCGCGGCAGCTGGACATCGTCAGGCCCTGGCCCGCCGGCCAGGTCGGCCAGCAGCGCGCGCACGGTTTCCGCCGCGTCGGACTTGTTCGTGCCGATCACGCCGGTCGGGCCGCGTTTCAGCCAGCCCGCCACGTACTCACCGGGCAGCGGCTTGCCGTCGGGGCCGAGGACCCGGCCGCCGTCGTTGGGCACGGTCGAGGACCGCTCATCGAAGGGAACGCCGGCCAGCGGCACGCTCTGGTAGCCCACCGACCTGAGCACCATCTGGACATCAAGCTGCTCGGTCTGCCCGGTCCCGGTGAACTTGCCTGCCTCATCAAGCTTGGTGCGCTCCAGAGTCAGGGACGACACGGCGTTCCCTCCCTGGATTTCTACCGGCCGCAACCAGAACCGCACGGTCAGCTTGCGCGCCGCGCCGGCCGGCGTCCTGCCCGCCCAGTCCCTGATCACCGTGTGGTTGCCGCGGACGTGCCGGTCGGTTTGCGCCAGCGTGGCGCTCTCCCCCGTCGGGTCGAACGCGTCCAGGTCGGCCTCGCCGTCGCCGACCACGATGTCCACGCCCTCGAGCTCGCCAAGCTCGCGCAGCTCCTTGGTGGTGAACTTCGCCTGCGCCGGGCCGCGGCGGCCGATCATGTGCACCTCGCGGACCTTGCTGTGCATCAGCGCCTCGAGCACCGGCTGCGACACGTCGGTCTCGCGCAGCTCCTCGGGGTTGCGCACCAGGATCCTGGCCACGTCGACCGCAACGTTGCCGACGCCGATGACCGCCACGGACTCCGCGTCCAGGGTGAACGCGCCTGGATCGACGTCAGGGTGGCCGCAGTACCAGTTCACGAAGTCGGTGGCCGCCACGCTGCCTGGCAGGTCCTCGCCGGGGATGCCAAGCCGCCGGTCCCGCATCGCGCCGGTCGCGTAGACCACGGCGTCGTAGCTGGCCAG
>JASHQL010000594.1 GCA_030039155.1 Streptosporangiaceae bacterium
TACCCCGGCGGCGCCGTCACCAGCCGCTCCGCCCCCGCCCCCGGCTCAAGCTCCGCCAGCCGCCGCCGCAACTGATACACCTGCGCATGCAGGTTCCGCTCCCGCGCCCGCGACGCCTCCTCCCCCCACAACGCCTCAATCAACGCCCCCGCCGCCACCACCCGATTCGCCGACAACGCCAGCACCGACAGCAACACACGCAGGCCTAGCGGCATGTGCTCGCAGCGCCGCTCGCCGGCCGAGATCTCCACTGGACCAAGGAGCCGGACCGCCAGGCCGCCGCTGTCGGCCGGCAAGTCGCTCATGACCTGCAGCGTAACGAGCCAGATGGCAGTGAACCAGGTGAATTTCGCAGTGCGTCACACTGCCAACACACCGGCAGCCGGCTGGCATTTCGGCGGCCAATGTCGGCACCTTCTGCTGGAATCGAACCGTCATGGAAACTGCCTCGCCCGCGTATCGCCTGGTGCGGCGCCCGCAGCCAGCCGCGGCGCCGCCGCGCCTCGATGCCGCGCAGCAGGCGGTGGCGGCACATTCTGGCGGGCCGTTGCTGGTGCTCGCCGGTCCGGGCACCGGCAAGACGACCGCCATCGTGGCGGCGGTAGCCGACCGGGTGCTGCGCCGCGGCGCCGACCCGGCCAGGCTGCTGGTGCTGACCTTCAGCCGCAAGGCGGCGGCCGAGCTGCGGGAGCGGATCATGCTCAGCCTCGGCCTGACCACCAGGGAGCCGCTCGCGCTGACCTTCCACAGCTACGCTTATGCGCTGGTCAGGCGCGAGTACGCGCTGGCCGGCGAGCCGCCGCCGCTGCTGCTGTCCGGGCCGGAGCAGCTGCTCGAAGTGCGCAGGCTGCTGCGCGGCGAGGCCGGCGACGGCGGCCGGAACTGGCCGGAGCGGCTCAGGCCCGCGCTGGCCACCCGCGGTTTCGCTGCCGAGCTGCGTGACTTCCTGCTCCGCGCCGCCGAACGCGGGCTCGACGGCCGCGCGCTGGCCGCGCTCGGCAGGCAGCGCGGCCGCGACGACTGGGTGGCGGCCGGAGCGTTCCTCGATTCCTACGCCGCCAGGTTCGACCTGGCGCCGGTGCCCGCCTACGACTACGCCGAGATCGTCAGGATCGCCGGCGCGCTGCTGCGCCGGCCGGAGATCAGGGCACGCGAGCGGGCCGCCTGCGACGCGGTGCTGGTGGACGAATACCAGGACACCGACCCGGCGCAGGAGGAACTGCTGCACGGCCTGGCCGCCGACGGCCGCGACCTCATCGCGGTCGGCGATCCCGACCAGTCGATCTACGCATTCCGCGGCGCGGACGTGGACGCGATCCGCCGCTTCCCGCAGCGGTTCCGGGCACCGGACAACAGGGAGGCCGAGGTGATCGCGCTGCACGCCTGCCGCCGCAGCGGGCCGAACCTACTCGCCGCCTCCCGCCGGGTGGCGAGCAGGCTGCCGGCTCCGTTCGAGCATCGTGATTCAGGCGGGGAACGTCAGCACCGCACGCTGCTCCCGCTCGCCGGCGCCGAGCCGGGCACGGTGCAGATCATGACCGCGGCCAGCGCCAGCCAGGAAGCTGCGCTGATCGCGGACGTGCTGCGGCGCGCGCACCTGCAAGACGGGCTGAGCTGGTCGTCGATGGCGGTGCTTGTCCGCTCGGCGACCAGGCAGCTGCCGGTGCTGCAGCGCGCGCTGACCGCGGCGGGCGTGCCGGCCGCGGCCGCAGGTGACGACCTGCCGCTGTCCGCCGAGGCCGGCACCAGGCCGCTGCTGCGGCTGCTCGACACCGCGCTGCGGCCGGGCGCGCTGACCGAGGATGCCGCCGTCGAGATGCTGACCGGCCCGCTCGGCGGTACCGATGCGCTGGGCCTGCGGCGGCTGCGCAGGGAACTGGTGGCGGCCGCCAGGGCCACCGGGCAGCAGGCGCCGGAGGAGCCGCTGGCCGCCGCGCTCAGCGACCCGCATGAGCTGATCCCGGCCGGGTGGCCTGGTGTTGCCGACACCGATGACGATGCGGTGGCGCGGTCGCTGGCCGCGGCCAGGCGAGTGGCCGGGCTGCTCGAGCTGGCCAGGGCCACCGCGGCCGCCGGCACCGCGCACGACGTGCTCTGGGCGGTCTGGCAGGCGTCCGGCCTGGCCGAGGCATGGCAGCGGGCAAGCGCGGCCGGCGGGGTGCAGGGCGCCGCCGCCGACGCCGACCTGGACGCGGTGGTCGAGCTGTTCGACGCTGCGGCGCGGTTCACCGCCAGGCTGCCGCAGGGCTCGGCCCGGCTGTTCCTGGACAGCCTGGCCGGCCAGGAGATCAGCGGCGAGACGCTGGCCGACAAGGCGCCGCACGGCGACGCGGTCTCGCTGCTGACCGCGCACCGGGCCAAGGGCCTGGAATGGGACCTGGTCGTGGTCGCGGGCGTGCAGGAAGGCAGCTGGCCGGACCTGCGCCAGCGCGGCTCGCTGCTCGGCATGGACGAGCTGGTCGACGTGCTGGCCGGCCGGCTGCCGGCGGTCACCGACCGGGCCCGCCCCTCGGGGCCGGCCCCCCGCGTCGGCGCCGATGCCGCTGCGGCCGCGCTGGCCTCGAAGCTGCTCGCCGAAGAACGCCGGCTGTTCTACGTCGCGGTGACCAGGGCGCGCAGGCACCTGGTGGTCACCGCCGTCGGCGGCACCGACACCGACGAGCAGCCGTCCAGGTTCCTTGCCGAGCTGGCCGGGCCGGACATCGCGATCGAGCCGGTGACCGGGATGCGGCGGCGCTGGCTGTCGCTGCCCGCGCTCACCGCTGATCTGAGGGCCGCCGCGGCAGACCAGCGGCTGCCGGCCCAGGTGCGCGAGGCGGCGGCCGGCCAGCTGGCCAGGCTGGCGGCGGCAGGC
>JASHQL010000595.1 GCA_030039155.1 Streptosporangiaceae bacterium
GACCGGGCCGGGCTGCTGCTGGTGAGGTTCCTGTTCTCCGGCCCGGCGAAGGCCGGGCTGCTGCACGCAGACCCGCACCCCGGCAACTTCCGGCTGCTCGCCGACGGCCGGCTCGGTGCCCTGGACTTCGGTGCGGTGGACCGGCTGCCTGACGGCATCCCGCCGTTTTTCGGCCGGCTGCTCTGGCTGATGCACACGAACGGGGACATCGCCATGGTGGAGCGCGAACTGCGCGCCAGCGGCTTCCTCCGCGAGGGCGTGAGCGTCGACCTGGGCCAGCTCCGGGCGTTCCTGGCGCCGCTTGCCGAGCCATCAAGGGCCGAGTCGTTCGCGTTCAGCCGGGACTGGATGCGGGTCGAGGCCGGCCGCGGCGTGACCGACATGAA
Source organism: Streptosporangiaceae bacterium (assembly GCA_030039155.1). Lineage (GTDB taxonomy): Bacteria > Actinomycetota > Actinomycetes > Streptosporangiales > Streptosporangiaceae > JOPF074. The sequence goes on from JASHQL010000595.1 coordinate 387, forward strand.
GACCATGAACATCGCCAGGCGGCTCAACCTGCCGCCGTCCTACGTGCTCATTCACCGGGTGTCCACGGCCGGCATCGGCGTGCTGTGCCAGCTGGAGAGCGAGGGCCAGTTCCGTGCCGAGGTGCTGACCTGGATCCCCGGCTACGGACCGCCAGACTCAGGGCAGCCAGTCGATCAGGCCGTAGCCGGCGCCAAGGTCCCCGTTGAAGCTGCCGAGTAGCTGCGGCTGGCTGCCCTGCGCGGTCAGCGACAGCACGTACAGCTGGCTCTGCGTGCCGGTGCTGGAGACGAACGCGATCATGGTGTGCGCCGGATTGACCACGGCGTCGCCGACGGTGCGGCTGGACGCCGGCAGCAGCGCGCGCAGCCGGACCACGTGCTGGCCGAGCGTGCCGAGGTAGAGCTGGTTGCTCTGGTTGGTCGCCAGGAACTGGCTGGCGTCGACCGGCAGCTTCATCCACGGCACCGTGAGCCCGCGCGGGGTGAACCTGGTGTCGCGCGTCGACTGGTGGACCTTTCCGTCCCGGCCGACCTGGTAGCCGTTGTTGACCTGGTCGATGGCGACCTCGATGCCACTCGTGAGGTACACGGCGTACGGATCGTCGGCGATGTCGATCGGCCCGTAGCCGTTCGCGCCGAAGTACACCCGGTCGTTCAGCCCGCCGACCGCGCCGTTCTGGAAACCGCGTGAGTGCCGCAGCAGCGTGTCCACCCGGCTGACCGGGTTGACGTAGCCGAAGTGGCCGTACGGGGCGCCGTTGCCCTGCGGGGTCTGGTACCACAGGTAGCCGGTCCTCGGGTTGAACCCGATCGCGGTCTTCTGCAACGGCGTGCCGTACCCGCCGGACGTGCTCGCCGTCAGCGCGGTATACCCGCCCTGGTCGCTGACGTACCCGGCGCTGGTGCTGCCGTCTGCGGCCTGCGGCCCGGTCGCCGCAAGCTCGGTCAGGTCCTGGTTGAAGGCCTGCCGCCAGACATAGCCCGGGTCGCTCGGGTCGACCGCCAGGGTCGCGCTGCCGCCCGCGAAAGTCCTGGTCGCGGTGATGGCGCCGGTCGCCGGATCCAGCGCCTCAAGCTCGATCGTGTTCTGCCCGGTCTCGATCGCCAGCACGATCCCATGCATGCTGCCGCCGGCAGCGGCAGGCGCCGAGCCGGCCTGGCTGGTAGCCGGCGGCTTCGGGCCGGCCGATGGCTGCCGGGCAGACGGCGCAGGCACCGAGCAGCCGGCCAGCAAGATGCCGACTGCGAGTGCCGCGCCCGCCACCGCGCGCTGTCCGGGTGACCTGCGCATCTGCAGCTCCGTTGCCCGCACCTGCGATGATGGCGACGGTCTCGGGCGACTGTGCTCGCGAGCCGCCCGGCACCACTGCAGCGACGGCTGGCTCCGCGTAGCGGAACCCGTCGTCGCCACGGCCCCTCCCGAGGGTGCCGGGCGGCTGCGCCCGCCCCGCCGGCGCTGCCTAGCCCACCAGCAGCCGGCGTGCCAATGACCGGCATTTTGTCGGTCACGGTGACGATACATTCGCATGCAGCCCGGTTGCCTTATTGGTAGGGAGACAACCAAGTCTCCGTATAGCGTGGGGTCGGTGAGCCCAAGGCCGGCGGCGTCCCGGCATGACGAGACGGCACAGCAGTTCCTCGCTGCGGCCGCCAGGCTCATCGATGCCTACCTGGACGATCAGGATGCCGAGGGCCGACCGTCCCGGCTGGCGTCGATCCACTTTCCCGCCGCGCTTGACTGGCTGCGCACCGAGGACGTGATCAGGCTGGCTGGCGCGACCGGCACGGCCGGGGTGAGCCGCAAGGCGTTCTTCAACCGCTGGCCGTCTCGCGATGACTTCCTGCCGGACGCGCTGGTGTACGCGCTGGTCTATGACGAGGTGCCGGAGGACCCCAAGGAGCAGGCCAGGCAGATGCCCGCCGACGCGGGCGCGACCTCGCCATTCTCGGCGGCGGTGACCGGCATTTCCGACGGCTTGCTCGACTCACTGCGGCGGCACCCGCGCAGCTACCTGACGCTGCATATCGGGCCGTTATTGCCGCAGCACCCTGAGCTGTGGGACGCGCTGCTGCCTGCCATGCGGCAGGGCGTGCAGGTGTGGGCGGACGGCTACGCGACCATGCTGACCGACCTCGGCGTCGCGCTGCGGCCAGGCTGGACGCCGCACCGGCTGGCGCTGGCCCTGCAGGCGGCGCTCGACGGCTTCCTGCTCCGCTACCGGATCCAGCCAGACGACTACGCGGGGGCCCGCTGGCAGGGCGCCGGCATCTTCGCCGACACCGTGCTGGCGATCATCCTCGGCGTCGTCGACGCCGACCGCAGCGGCCGCAGCGGCCGGGCGGTACTCGACGACCTGGTAGCCGCTGCGGGATCTTGACGAGCCACCTGGGCCGGATTGCCTACAGCGGGGTGTAGGTGATCCTCCCCAGGTGAACCGGCGAAGCCCGGTCGCCGGACGATATGTCAGCTATGCCGGCATGCTGGCGCGCCCAATGCCCAGGTGCGAGTCCGGGCCGCCGCGTGGTCGTCCGCACAGGCCGGCAGCCGAGCACCGGCGGGCCGACGGCCGCGGCAGCGCAGACGCCACGGGCCCGGCAGGTCCGTTGCCTGCCGGGCCCTTCCCGTCCCGCGTCCTTGTGCGAAGGAGTGCGGCCGGAGCCGCCGTGATCAGGCCGTGCTGCCAGGTCCTGGTGCGGACCTGGCAGCGCCGGCCTTAGTGCCAGTTCGCTGACTCGAGCTCGGCGAGCTTGGCTCGCAGCTCGGCAGCTCGGTGCCAGGTGTCCACGAGCTGCCGGTCGGCGCGCTCCGCGCGCCGCAGCATCCGGTCGTGGACTCGGACTCGCTGGACCTCGCGGCGCTGAGCCGCGGACTCCAGCAAGGTCCGTTGTCGGTCCTTCACCAGCTCCGGTGTGAGTTGCACCGTGTCACCATCCCGTCGTGTTGCTCGCGTGAGTGAGATCTGTGCTGGCTGCCCGAGTCAGGCCGCCACATCGGTCTTGCGCGGACGCCCCCTGGGCCTCTTGCGCGGAACGACCTCGCCGCGCAGGAGCAGCTCGCCGCCCCAGACGCCCCACGGCTCGCCGCGCTCGATAGCGCCGGCCAGGCAGGCGATCCTGGCAGCGCAGCCCTTGCACAGGGACTTCGCCAGCTCGACGTCAGCTGGCGACTCAGCGAAGAAGAGCTCTGGCTCGTCCCTGCACGGCAGCTCGATGCCGCTGGGCGCGCCGACCATTCCCTCCAGCACGGCGGTGGTGCCGGGCCACTGCATCGGTGTCATCCCCTCTCGTCCGCTCGTCTTTGAGCGTCTCGTGTGCCTCTGACAAATCGGTGGGCCGGAAAACTCAAAAGGCCGCGGACCCTGTCGGGTCCGCGGCCTGGAGGGGATCGGCCGGTCTGTTGCTAAACCGGTTCCCTCGCAGGATGCGGACCCACTCCGCCCTTGAAATCCGGGCTGATACGGGTCGTGTGGGACAGCTGCGGGTTCGTGCACTGCGGGTTCGGCTGCGGAACGAAGACGATGCCGCCGGCGATCTGGCCGTAGCCGAGGCCGGTCTTCATCCGCGCTGTGCCGACGCCGGCCAGGCTCCGCGCCTGACCGAGGTCAGCCGCCTGGATGCCAGCGGACCCGCCTGCGATCAGGACGGTGTCCACGCTGGCGCCAGTGCATGGCCGCAGCCGATTAGCTGCCGTGATCATGCTCACCATTGGGGACACCTCCTTCAGCGCGCAGTCGGGCCGCTCGGGTACATGTGAGTACCCTACGCAGCCCCTCCGAACAGCGGCAACTGCTTTTTCCGCCCGCGGCTACATCGTGACCGAGCCGTTGCCTGCGCGGCACCTGCGGGTCAGCTACCCGGGATCCGCTGCCGCAGCAGCCCTTCCTGCACCACCGACACCACCAGCTCGCCCTGCTCGGTGTACACCTCGCCACGGGCCAGCCCGAGCGCGCCGCTGGCGCTCGGCGAGTCCTGCACGTACAGCAGCCAGTTATCGGCGCGGAACGGCCGGTGGAACCACATCGCGTGGTCCAGGCTGGCCCCGCTGACCACGCCGTCGGCCCACGACAGGCCCTGCGCGATCAGCACGGTGTCAAGCAACGTGATGTCGGATGCATAGGTCATCAGGCAGACGTGCAGCAGCGGGTCGTCGGGCAGCTTGCCGTCCGCCTTCAGCCAGACCACGTTCTGCCGTGACCGCAGCGCCGGGTCACGCCGCGCCTCGGCGGTGAGCGGCCCCACGTGCCTGATCTCGATCGGGCTGTCCCTGAGGAACTCCTCGACCTCGGCGCCGTGGATCTTGCGCAGCCGCTCGGCCGTGGACTCGATCTGGTCGGGGCCCGGCACATCCGGCATCGGCTCGGCATGCTCGAAGCCGGGCTCGCGCAGGTGGAACGAGGCGGACAGCGTGAAGATCGTCTTGCCGCGCTGCACGCAGGACACTCGCCTGGTGGTGAACGATCTGCCGTCCCTGACCCGCTCGACCAGGTAGATCAGCGGCACCGAGGGGTCGCCTGGCCTGATGAAGTAGGCATGCAGCGAATGCACCGGCCGGTCTTCCGGCACCGTCCGCCCGGCCGCTACCAGCGCCTGGCCCGCCACCTGACCGCCGAACACCCGCTGCCGGTGCTCGCCCTCCGGGCTGCGGCCACGGAAGATGTCCAGGTCGATCTGCTCGAGGTCAAGAAGCTCGACCACGGCATCCAGGGCCTTACCCATGCTGTTCGCTCCGCTTGCCGGCCGCATCGCACACTTGCAGTACCGCCGCACCGTACCGGTCGAGCTTGACCGCGCCGACACCGGGGACCGCCGCCAGTTCGCCCAGCGTGGCGGGCTGCCTGGCCGCGATGACCTGGAGCGTGGCGTCGGAGAACACCACGTAGGCCGGCACGCTCTGTTCCTTGGCCGTGGCCAGCCGCCAGGCGCGGAGCCTGGCGAACACCGGGTCGTCCTGCGGCACCTGCGGGCCGGCCTGGGATCCGGGCAGCAGCCCGGCGCGCTGCTTGCGCCGGCCGGCCGGGGGGCGTGCCAGGCTGGCGGGCAGCACGTCGTCCAGGAACCTGGACGGCTTCCTGGTCCGCCGCCCGCCGGCCGACCTGGCCAGCGCCCAGGACAGGAACAGGTGCTCACGTGCCCTGGTCACCCCGACGTACAGCAGCCGCCGCTCCTCCGCGATGGCCTCCGGCGTCTGCGCGTAGACGATCGGCACCGTGCCGTCGGCCAGCCCGGCCAGGAACACCGCGTCCCACTCGAGGCCCTTGGCCGCGTGCAGCGAGGCAAGCGTGATCCCGGCCAGCTCGGGCGCGTGCCCGATCGCGCTTCTGGTGGCGAGCTCGGCGGCCAGGTCGGACAGGGTTGGCTGCGGGCGCGCGGCGAGGAAGTCCTCGGCGAGCTGGGCCAGCGCCTCGAGCGACTCCCACCGCTCGCGCGCGGTGCCCCGGCCGGCCGGCGGCTTGGCCGACAGGCCGATCCCGGCCAGCACCGGCCTGACCTGAGCGGCCGGGTCGTCGTCGGCGGCGGACGCGGACCGCGCCGCGGCCCGCAGCAGCGCCACGCCCTGGCGGACCTCGGCCCGGTCGAAGAACCGCTCGGCGCCTCGCACCGCGAACGGCAGCCCGGCGTCGGTCAGCGCCTGCTCAAACACCTGGGTCTGCGCGTTGGTCCGCACCAGCACCGCCATCTGGGCCGGCGGCGTGCCCGCCTGCACCAGCGCGGCAGCCTGCCTGGCCACGGCCGCCGCCTCGGCCGGCTCGTCGTCGTGCTCGTCGAATAGCGGTACCGGGCCGGCCGACCGCTGCGCGATCAGCTCGGGGCCGCCGCCGAGCCGGTTGGCCAGCGCGGTGATCTGCGGCGTGGACCGGTAGTTGCGGACCAGCCTGACCACCACCGTGCCGGCGAACTCGGCGGCGAAGCCCGCCAGGTAGGCCGGGCTGGCGCCGGTGAACGAGTAGATCGTCTGCCGCGGGTCGCCGACCACGCAGATGTCGTCCGAGCTGCCGAGCCACTGGTCGAGCAGCAGCTTCTGCAGCGGGTTCACGTCCTGGTACTCATCGACCACGAAGCTGGCGTAGCGGTCGCGCACCGCGGTGGCCACCTCCCGGTGCTCGGCCAGGATGGCCGCGGTCAGCTCGAGCACGGACTCGAAGTCGACCAGGTGCCGGTCGGTCCGCAGCGACTCGTAGCCTGCATACAGCCTGGCCAGCACCGCGGCGTCGAACGGGCCGTCCCTGCTCTCCTTGGCACTGGCCGCCGCGTAGTCGTCGGGCCTGACCTGGCTCACCTTGGCCCACTCGATCTCGGCAGCGGCGTCGCGCAGGTCGGGCAGGCTGGCAGACAGCCGCATCCGCCTGGCTACCTCGGCGAGCAGGCCGATCTTGGAGTCAAGCACGGCCGGCGGCGGGCCGCCGACGGTGGCCGGCCAGAAGTGGGTGAGCTGGCGCAGCGCCGCCGCGTGGAAGGTCCTTGCCTGCACCTGCCCGAGCCCGGCGCCCGGGACCAGCGCGCCCAGCTGGCGCAGCCTGCCGCGCAGTTCGCCGGCCGCCCTGGTGGTGAAGGTGACCGCCAGCACCCTGGCCGGGTCGCAGATTCCGGTGGCCGCGGTGTAGGCGATCCGGTGCGCGACCGCGCGGGTCTTGCCGGTACCCGCGCCGGCCAGCACGCAGACCGGACCGCGCGGGGCGAGCGCCACCTCGCGCTGCTCTGGGTCAAGCGCGGCCAGGATCGCCTCGGCTCCGGCCGGCCCTGCGTCAGGCACCTGTGGCCACCTCCCTGCCCGGCAGTGCCGCCCTGGGGACGACCCCCCTGACCCCGCGACAGTCGGCCCGCGGGCAATCCTGCCGCATTCTGCCGACACTCGCCGGTCCGGGAAGCTCACCAGCTCCCGCAAGCGTTAGTAAAGTGCAATAGCAAGGACAGCTGGACGGGAGAAGTGAGTGGCGCAACCGCTGACCATGTACACCACGACGTGGTGCGCCTTCTGCAAGAGGCTGAAGAGCCAGCTGGCGAAGGCGGGGATCGAGATCGCCGAGGTCAACATCGAGGAGGATCCGGCCGCCGCCGAGTACGTTATGTCGGTAAACGGGGGGTTTCAGACTGTCCCGACTGTGGTCTTTTCTGACGGCAGCGCCCTCACCAATCCGTTGCCGGCCGAGGTCATTCAGCGCCTCGCCGAACTGGCTGGCACTGCCCAGCCAGCTGACTCCGAGAAAGCACAGCCCGAGGTAGCACAGCCATGACAAGCAGGCGCGCACGCAAGGCCACCAGGACCGAGTCGGTGACCGCGACGTCCGTCGCCGACCAGGTCGACCGCACCGAGCCGGCGCTCACCGACATGGCCGAGTTCGCCGCGCAACCTGGCGAGGCGGTCGTGCGCCGGACCAAGGACGGCTGGCGGGTCGGCGATGTGGAGCTGCCCGACCTGACCTCCGCGATGGTGCTCGCTGACCTGCTGGCGGCCGAGAGCGGGCTGGTCAACGGGCTGCCGGCCAAGCCGGACAATTCGCCGGACAACGGCGCAGGCTCGGAGAGCAGCAGGCTGCGCGCCACCATCGGCCAGCTCGAGCACGCGCTGATGACCAGGATCAGGGTGGAGCAGGCCATCGGCGTGCTCGCCGAGCGGCACCGGATCAAGCCGCGGCAGGCATTCGAGCAGCTCAGGGATGCGGCCAGGAGCCGGGGCCGTAAGGTCATCGACATCGCCACCGACGTGGTCGCCAGCGCCACCAACCCGCTGCTGCAGCTGCCAGACGAGCTGTCAAGGCCGCGCTCAGGCACCCGCCGCGGGCCGCGGCAGCCGCACGGCGCAGCCCAGTAGCCCGGTAGCCAGGCACCGCCGCGAGCCGGCCGGCGCAGGCGGGCCAGATCGGCGTGCGGTGGCTCGTTCCCGACCGTAAAGCTCTTGCTTACTCCCGGTTGCGTTCTCATAACGCCGGGTAGCTAACGCCTCGTGGACCGCGGCGGTCCGGGACGAGGCGGGGACGTGCACGACAGGCTGCTCATCATCGGGGGCGCCGAGGACCGGTGCTGCGGCGCCGGGCTCCTTGACCGTTTTGCCGAGCTTTGCGGCGGCGAGCAGGCCCACGTGGTGCTGGTCACCACGGCGACCGACGTGCCGGAGCAGGTGCTCGCCGAGTACGAGCGGGTGTTCCGCAAGCTGGGCATCGGGCACGTCAGCGAGCTGCGGCTGCGCGGCCGCAGCGACGCGGACGACGACGACACCGCCAAGCTGATCGGCAGCGCGACCGGCGTCTTCTTCACCGGCGGCGACCAGTCCAGGCTGCGCACGCTGATCGGCTCGCGGCTCAACGACCTGCTCAGGGACCGGCTGCAGGACGGCCTGGTGGTGGCAGGCACCAGCGCTGGCGCCACCGCGATGGGCCGCACCATGATCCTCGGCGGCGAGGGCCCCGACGTGTCCGCGGCGGCCGTGCGCACCGGGCCGGGGCTCGCGCTGGTGCCGCGGCTGCTGATCGACATGCACTTCGGTGAGCGCGGCCGGCTGCCCAGGCTGCTCAGCGCCGTCGCGCTCGACCCAGACCACCTCGGCGTCGGGCTTGACGAGAACACCGGGATCCTGGTCGAGGGCAACGGCTTCGAGGTGATCGGCACCGGCGCGGCGTCGGTCGTCGACGCCGAGCACGCCACCGTGGTCCACCCGGCCGGCGACTACGACCCGATCACGCTGTTCGGGGTGCGACTGCACCTGCTGCCCGCCGGCTGCCTGTTCGATTTCGACACCCGCCAGCCGGCCATCGGCCCGGCGCACGACAGGTACTGACCCAGCCACCGGCCACCTGCCTCAAGGAGCGCGAACGTGCGGTTCATCGGCATGCGTCATCTGTGCGGCCCGAACGTGTTCACCGCCGGCCCGGTTACCGTGGCGCGGCTCGAGCTGGACGAGCTGACCGGCGCCGAGACCACCGGCTACCCAGGCTTCGCCGGCCGGCTCGCCGCGCTGCTGCCCGGCCTGGCCAGCCATCACTGCGCGGCGGGCCGGCCTGGCGGGTTCGTCGAGGCGATGGCGCGCGGCACCTACTTCGGGCACGTCACCGAGCACGTGGCGCTCGAGCTGTCCGGCCTGGCCGGGCGCGACGTGCACCTGGGCCGGACGATGTGGGCTGGCGCCGACGGCCGGTACGACGTGCTGATGGAATGCCCGGCCGACGAGCCGGCCGACTCCGCGGTGCCGCAGCGGCTGGTCATCGCGGCGATGGCAGTTGTCACCGAGGTGCTGGCCGGCCGGCTGCCGCGGTTCCAGCCAGACCTGCAGCAGATCGCCGGGCTGGCCGAACGGGACCGGCTCGGCGTCAGTACCGCGGCGATCGCGGCAGCCGCGCGGCGGCGTGGCATCCCGGTGCGGCGGATCGGCGCCACCTCGGCGCTGCGGCTCGGCTACGGCTGCCACCGGCACCTAGTGTGCGCCGCGCTGTCTGACCGGTCATCCGCGGTCGGCGTCGACATCGCGGCCGACAAGATGCTGGCCAAGGAACTGCTCGCGGCGGCCGGCCTGCCGGTGCCGGACGGGCTCGTGGTGCACAGCCCGCAGCAGGCTGCCGACGCGCTCGCTGCGCTCGGCGCGCCGCTGGTGCTCAAGCCGCTCGGCGGCAGGC
>JASHQL010000596.1 GCA_030039155.1 Streptosporangiaceae bacterium
TGGCTCAGCAGCAGGTCGAGCACCCGGTCCTGGGCGGCCAGGTGCTCCTGGATCTTCATGGCCTCCTCGAGGATCGCGCAGGCGTCGTTGTAGGTGGCCTCGGACCGCTTGTCGGCCGCGGCCGCCAGCACGTTCTGGCCTACGATGATCACGCTCAGCAGCACGAGCTGCAGGAACGTCTGCGAGATCCAGGACACCACGGTCACCGCGCTGCCGGACGCGATCGCCGCCGGCAGGCTGATCAGCGCCAGCACCGCGAACGCGTACGCGCACCACATCGTGCCGACGCCGGTGGTGACCTTGACCGCGATCCAGGTGTTGAACCTGGCGACCGGGTTGCCGCGCGGCAGCTGGTCGCGGGCCCTGACCGGGCCGAGCAGCTTGCTGAACCGCTCCCGGCGAATCGGCACGTACTTGTAGATCGGCAGGTTCATCAACGCTCTTCCCCTGTCTGCCCTGGGGGTGACTGACCCCACTGGTAAAACGGCGCCTGCAGCTCAGTGGATCACGCGCAGTACGCTGACCCGCGTGCAAGACCGGCCGGAGGACGTTGACCTGGACGAGCTCGCCAGCCTGCTGGTCAGCCAGTGGCAGCTGCCCGCCGGCCGGCTCAGCTACCTGCGGGTCGGGCACGGCGACCATCACTGGGCGCTGGCCGACGGGGCCGGCCGGCGCTGGTTCGTCACCGTGGTCGACTTCGACGGCGGCTGGCGCGGCACCGGCAGGGCCGACGGCCTCGCCGACCTGACCGCGGCGATGCGCACCGCAAGCGCGCTGGCCAGCCACGGTCTCGACTTCGTGCTGGCGCCGCTGCCGACGGCCGGCGGAGCGCAGGTCGCCTCGCTCGACGACAGGTTCGCGGTGACCGTGTTCCCTTACCTGCACGGGCAGGCCGGGCGGTACAGCGATCCGGGGACGCCGGCCGGCCGGCTCGAGCTGGTCGGCATGCTTGCCGCGGTGCACGGCGCGACGGCGGCTGTGGCACACCTCGCGCCGCGCCGCGACTGCGGGCCGGCCAGCAGGGCGCAGCTCGACGCGGCCATGGACCAGCTCGGCTCGCCTTGGCCAGGCGGTCCGCGCAGCGAGCCATGCCGCGCGCTGCTTGCCGCGCACGAGCCAGCCATCCGCCGGGTGCTGGCCAGGTTCGACCAGCTCGTCACCGAGGTCACCAGCGCCGGCCTGCCGGCGCTGGTGACGCACGGCGAGCCGCATGCAGGCAATCTCTTCAGCTCGGCCGGGCACACCTGGCTGATCGACTGGGACACCGTCGGCCTGGCACCGCCCGAGCGCGACCTGTGGCGGTTCGGCCGGCCCGGCTGCGCTGAATTCACCAGGTACACCGAGCTGACCGGCCGCGCGGTGCACGGCGCGGCGATCGAGCTGTACCGGCTCCGCTGGCAGCTTGACGACCTGGCGCTGTTCACCGGCGAGGTCAGGGCCGGGCACGAGGGCTCCGCCGACGCCGAAGTGGCCTGGGCAGCGGTCAACGAGATCGTCGAGGACTTCGAGGGGGTGCTTGCTGATGCCGATTGACCGAGTCAACCCGGCCTCGCTGGCCCGGCCTGCCGGTTTCAGCCACGCGGTGATCGCGACCGGGTCACGGCTGGTGTTCCTGGCCGGCCAGACCGCGCTGACCGCGGACGGCACGATCACCGGCGGCGACGTGGTGGCGCAGTTCGAGCACGCGCTCGGCAACCTGCTGGGCGCGCTGGCCGCGGCTGGCGGCGCGCCGGACCAGCTGGCCAGCCTCACCGTGTACGCGGTCGACCTTGCCGACTACCGGGCGCACGCGCGCGAGCTCGGCGCGGTCTGGCGCAGGCTGGTCGGCCGGGATTACCCGGCGATGGCCGCGGTCGGCGTGTCCAGGCTCTGGGACGAGGCAGCCCTCGTCGAAGTCCAGGGCTTCGCCGTGCTGCCCTAGCCCTCGAACCGGCAACTCGAACCTGGTGATCATGGGGTTGCGCACGTCCTATGGTGATGAAGCCCATGATCACCAGGTAGCGGGGCGGGCGGGCGAGGGGGATTTGGCCGATTCTGGCCGGTCGCCGGTGATCGTCGCGACGTATCCGGCGGCCGGGGCGGCCAGCCGGCTGCTGATCGCGTCGAACAGGTCGGCAGCGCGGGCGCCGTGCCAGTCCGCTGGCAGCAGTTCGGCCGGCAGGCCGGGATCGAGGAACGGCAGCCGCCGCCAGGCGGTCAGCACCCGCACATAGTCGGCGAACGCCCGACCGGCCGCGAGGTCTTCGTTCCCTTGCCAAAGCTCGAGCACCGGCTCCGCGGCGTCGATGAAGGACTGATACAGCTGCCCGAGCCGGTCCAGGTCCCACCACCGCCGCACCTGCTCGGCGACCTCGCCGAAGGCCAGGTAGCTGGCGCTGAACAGGCTCACGTACCCGGCCATGCCGTCGCTGGCCAGCACGTCCCTGACCTGGTCGGCGAGCTGGCCAGGCGCGATCCAGACGCCGGAGGACACCGTGCCGAAGCCGAGCCAGGTCAGCCGCGACCGCAGCGCGTGCCGCTTGCTGCGCTCCTGCTCGGGCACGCTGAACACGGCGAGCAGCCAGCCGTCCGCCGCCACCGCTCGCGGCCTGGCGAAGATCCGCCGGTCGCCCTCGGCCAGGATGGACCGGCCGCGCTCGGACAGCCCGTAGCCGGCCGCGCCGCCGTGCTGGCGCTGCTCGAGCAGCCCGCGCTGCTTGAGCCTGGAGATCGACGAGCGCACCGCGGGCTCGTCCACGCCGAGCTCGGCCAGCAGCCTGATCAGCGAGGCGATGCTCAGCCAGCCCGACTCGTCGCGCGCGTACAGGCCGTAGATCGTCACGATCAGCGCGCGCGGCGGCCCGGCTGATGCGAGCTGATCTGCCACTGCCGACCTCTCCTGGCTCAGTCCACCGCTTTGTTGACTACCGTCACGATAGCGACATACTGATGACGTCTATGCGGCGCCCGAGGGAAGGTCAGGCCATGCAGCTGTCGCCGTCCGCGCACACCGACACCTTCTGCCGGGACAGCCTGCCGCCGCCCGTGCAGTGGCCTGAGCTCGAGTTCACCCTGCCCGGCCTCGCCTACCCGGCCCGGCTGAACGCGGCAGACGAACTGCTCGACGTGACGATGCGGCGGTTCGGCGCGGACCGGCGCTGCCTGGTCACGCCGACGGAAACGTGGAGCTACGCCGAGCTGTCGCAACGCGCCGCCGGGGTGGCCGCGGTGCTGACCGAGGACCTCGGGCTGGTGCCGGGCAACCGGGTGCTGCTGCGCGGCCCGAACAACCCCTGGCTGGTCGCGACCTGGTTCGGCGTGCTGAAGGCAGGCTGCGTGGCGGTGTCGACCATGCCGATGCTGCGCGCCGCGGAACTCCGCACGATCTGCGACATCGCGCAGGTGAACGCGGCGATCTGCGACCACAGGTTCACCGAGGAGCTGGACGGCGCTTCGGCGGCCGGGTTGCGGGTCGTCGGCTACGGGGCGGACGGCGACGCCGACGACCTGACCGCGCGCGCCGCCGCCAAGCCGACCGAGTTTGCCTCGGTGCAGACCGCGGCCGACGACGTCGCGATCGTCGCGTTCACCTCGGGCACCACCGGCCGGCCCAAGGCCACCATGCACTTCCACCGCGACCTGCTCGCGGTCTGCGACACGTTTTCCGAGCTGGTGCTGCAGCCGACGGCCGACGACCTGTTCGCGGGCACGCCGCCGCTCGCCTTCACCTTCGGCCTTGGCGCGCTTGTGCTGTTCCCGCTGCGGGCCGGCGCTGCCACGCTGCTGCTGGAGAAGGCCACCCCGGCGGAGCTTGCCGAGCACATCGCCGGGCACGGCGTGACCGTGCTGTCCACCGCGCCGACCGCCTACCGCGCCATGCTGGCGGCCGGCAAGGCCGAGCAGCTGCGCGGGCTGCGGCGCCCGGTGTCGGCCGGCGAGCACCTGCCAGAGTCCACCTGGCGGGCGTTCCACGAGGCGACCGGCGTGGCGATCATCGACGGCATCGGCAGCACCGAGATGCTGCACATCTTCATCTCCTCGGCCGACGACGAGATCCGGCCTGGCTCGACCGGCCGGGTGGTGCCCGGCTACCGCGCCGTGGT
>JASHQL010000597.1 GCA_030039155.1 Streptosporangiaceae bacterium
GGACTGTTCCATCCGGGCCTGCCCGGCATCGGATTCTCGGTGAACTCACCGCCCGAGACCGCGGCCAGGGACCTGCGCACCGCGATCTCCTGGGGCAGCCTCGTGGTGGCCGGCCGGCAGCGCGTCAACGGGATCGACGCCATCAAGCTGACCAGCCGCGCGCACCGCCCGGTCACCGAGACGGTCTGGGTCAGTCCTGGCAGCTACCTGCCGGTACGGGTGATCGTCCGGCGCGGCCGCGGCCGCCTGGCCGCCTGGCAGGTGGCGAACATCAGCTGGCTGCCACCGACCGCACAGAACCTGGCCAGGCTCACCGTGCCGATCCCTGCCGGGTTCCGCCGGGTCTCGCTCGCCGACGGCGTCGGGCTGATCGTGATCCCGGCCGGGCGCAGGCACGTCTTCCGGCACGCGGCCGGGTCCGGCTGAGGCCGCCTGACTGACCAGGCTGCGGACGGCGGGGGCTGGTCGCGGGCTACTCGACGGCGGCGGCCGCCGCAGCAGCCGCAGCAGCCGCACGCATCGCGGCCACCGTCGCGCCGAGCGCGGGCCTGCGGGCTGCCGTGCTGCGCCACAGCGCGTAGATGTTGCGGCGCAGGGCCGGCTCCACGGCGACCAGGCGCACCCCGGCCGGCACCGGTCCCTGGCCGAGCCGTGGCACGATCGCGATCCCGAGCCCGGCGGCGACCAGCGAAAGCTGGGTGGAGTACTCGTTGGCGGTGTGCGCGAAGTGCGGCTCGACGTTGGCTGCCCGCAGCGTCAGCGTCAGCCAGTCGCGGCATGACGTGCCTGGCGTGCCGCAGATCCACGGTTCGCCTGCGAGCTGGTCAAGCTGGATCGCGCCGCCGGCCCCGGCCGCCTTGGCGGCGAGCGGATGACCAGACGGCACCGCGATGTCGGCCCGGTCCTCGAGCAGCAGCGTCTTGCTCAGCCCCGCTGGCGTCGCCAGCGGCGCGTTCGCCCAGTCGTGCGCGATGACCAGGTCCTTCGTGCCCTGCACGAGCCATGGAATCGACTCGCTGGTGTCCGCCTCGGTCAGGTCCACGCACAGCTCCGGGTGCGCGGCGGCCAGCCTGGCCAGCGCCGGCCCGGCCAGCCCCCTGGTCGCCGTCGGCAGGCACGCGAGGGTCAGCCGCCCGGCGACCGCGCCGGCCCGCGCGTCCACGTCGGCCTGCGCGAGCTCGGCCATGGACAAGATCGTGCCGGCATGCGAGGCAAGCAGCAGCGCGACGTCGGTCAGCCTGATGCCGCGGCCGCTGCGCTCGACAAGCGCCGCGCCCGACTCCCGCTCCAGCTTGGTCAGCTGCTGCGACACCGCCGACGTGGTCACGTGCAGCTCGGCGGCCGCCGCGGTGACCGACCCGTGCCTGGCCACTGCCTGCAGCACGCGCAGCCGCTCGAGGTTCAACACATTAGTGATACTACACATTCAGGCTCAAGATAATTAACTTGTGCTACGACGCTTCTGCCAGCAGATTGGTGCCATGAGATCTCGCTGGCGGCTGCAGTACCTGGCGCTCGCGCTGATCTGGGGACTGAGCTTCCTGTTCATCTCCGAAGGCATCCGCGGCGGCTTCGCCCCGTTGCAGATCGCCCTCGGCCGGGTGGCCACTGGCGCGGCCGTGCTGCTCGTCGTGCTGGCCGTGCGCCGGGACCGGTTGCCGCGCGGCGGCCGGACCTGGGCGCACCTGGCCATGGCCGCGGTGCTGAACAACGTGATCCCGTTCACCCTGTTCGGATACGCGGAGCAGCGGATCCCTTCGGCGCTGGCCGGCATCTGCAATGCCAGCACGCCGCTGTTCGGCGCGGTGGTGGCGTTCGCGATGCTGCCCGATGAGCGGCTCAGCCCGCGCCGCGCGGTTGGCCTTGGCACCGGCTTCGCCGGCGTGTTCGTCGTGCTCGGCGCGTGGACCGGCATCAGCAGCCATGACCTGACCGGGACGCTGCTGGCGCTCGGCGGCGGGCTCTGTTACGGGATCGGGTTCCCCTACACCCGCCGGTTCCTGACCGGCACCGGGTACTCAGGCCCGTCGCTCGCGGCCGGCCAGCTGCTCTGCGGGACGGTCATCCTCGCGGTGCTCGCGCCGCTGCTGACCAGTGCGCCGGCCAGCTGGCCGGCCACCGCGGTGCTCAGCGTGCTGCTGCTCGGCGCGCTTGGCACCGGCATCGCCTACGTGCTCAACTACGCCATCATCGCCGCAGCGGGCGCCACCGTCGCGACAACCGTCGGCTACCTGTTGCCGGTGGTCGCGGTCGCGGCCGGCCTGGCCATCCTCGGCGAGCGGCTGACCTGGAACGAGCCGCTCGGCGCGGTCATCGTCGTGACGGGCGCCGCGCTGACGCAGGCCAGCACGCGGATCCGGGCAGTTAGTCGCACGCCCGCAGCAACGACAGCAGCATCTGGCGCAGCGACCGCTGCTGATCGCTGGTCAGCGGGCTGAGAAAGTCGTCCTCGATCTCGGCGGCGACCGACGCCAGGTCGGCGGCGAGTTCCTGGCCGCGGCCGGTGAGCGTCAGCATCCGCCGCCGCCGGTCGGCAGGGTCCACGCCGCGGTCGAGCAGCCCGCGCTCGGCAAGGCTGTCGATCAGCGGGACGGCGTTGCGCGGGTCAACGGCAATCAGCGCGGCAAGCTCGTGCTGGCCCATCGGGCCGGACTCGCTGAGCGCCCTGAGCACCTTGAACTGGCTCGGACTGACGCGGCGCTGCGCGAGCATCCCGGCCCACAACTGGCGGGCCCTTGCCCCGGCCATCCCCAGCAGGTACCAGGTGCTGGCCTGGAATGTCAGAGGCCCTGGCGACATTGGCTCAGGAAGAGCGGCCTCGGTTTGCATGCCGGAAAGTCTAGCCGGGTAGCGAGATAGCCATTCATCATGATAGACATGGAGCATGTCGAATGCTGAGGATCCCGTGACTGACCGGCGGGCCTGGCGGGCTACCGGGCGCGGCTCCGGTCGTTCCCGGCATGTCCCTGACGGTGTCATCCTTGCGATCGCCTGCGTCGCCCAGTTCATGGTGGTGCTCGACGTGTCGATCGTGAACGTCGCGCTGCCGTCGATCGGCAGGGACCTGCACTACACCGCTTCCGGCTTGCAGTGGGTGGTCAACGCGTACGTGCTCACGTTCGCCGGGTTCCTGCTGCTCGGCGGGCGGGCGGCCGACCTGTTCGGCCGCCGCCGGGTGTTCCTGTTCGGCCTCGGGCTGTTCACGCTCGCCAGCCTGGCGGGCGGCGTGGCGGAGAACTCGGCCTGGCTCACCGCCGCGCGCGCCGTCCAGGGTGTCGGCGGTGCGCTGCTCTCGCCGGCCACCCTGACGATCATCGTCACCACGTTCGCGCCGCAGCGGCGGGCCTGGGCGCTCGGGATCTGGAGCGCGGTCGCCGGAGCCGGCGGGGCCGCCGGGTCGATCCTCGGCGGCGTGCTGACCTCGGCGCTGTCCTGGCGCTGGGTGCTGTTCGTGAACATCCCGATCGGTATCGCCGGGATGATCGCCGGGATGCTCTGGCTCACCGAGTCGCGGGCCGCCGATCGCGCCGGCCAGCCGGCCGGCCACCCGGCCCCCAGGCTGGACATCACCGGGGCAGTCACCGTGACGCTCGGGCTCGGCGCCCTGGTGTACGCGATCGTCGGCACCGAGACGCACCCCTGGGGCTCGGCGCACACGATGATCCTGCTGGCGATCGCGGCCGTCTTGCTGGCGGCATTCGCGGTCATCGAGCTGCGGGCCGCCGCCGCGCCGCTGGTGCCGTTCAGCCTGTTCAGGTCCCGCTCGGTGACCGGCGCCAACGCCGTCATGTTCCTGGTCGGCGCGGCGTTCTTCGCGATGTGGTACTTCCTGTCGCTTTACCTGCAGAACGTGCTCGGCTACAGCGCGCTGCGCGCTGGCATGGCGTTCCTGCCGATGGCGGTGAGCATCATCATCGGGGCGCAGCTCAGCTCACGGCTGATGCCGCGCACCGGGGTCAGGCCGCTGTTGCTGGCGGGCACGATCCTGGCCACGGCCGGCTTCGGCTGGCTGTCCAGGATCACCCCGGCGGCGTCGTACTGGCAGCACGTGTTCGGGCCGGGCTGCATCATCGCGTTCGCGCTCGGGGTGCTGTTCACCCCGCTGGCCGGCGCGGCCACCGCTGGCGTGTCCTACTCCGAGGCCGGCCTGGCGTCCGGCGTGCTGAACACGTCGCGGCAAGTCGGCGGGTCGCTCGGGCTGGCGGTGCTGGCCACCATCGCGACCGACCACACACAGGCACTGCTGAAGGGAACGGCGGCGGCTGGCGCGGCTAGCGGGCAAGCGGGCCCGGCCTACGGGCAGCACTCGCCGGCGGTGACCGCGGCGTACAGCGCCGGGTACGCCAGGGCATTCGAGGTCGCGGCGGCGCTCACCCTGGCCGCGTTCCTGGCCGCGTTCGTGGTGCCGGCCATCCGCAACCGCCGTGCGCCAGCAGACCAGCCAGGCGGCCAGCCGGCCGGCCAGCAGCACGCGAGCGCAGCCGGGCCGGTGCAGCCTGACGGCACCGCACAGCCTGACGGCACCGTGCAGCGTGACGGCACCGCTCGGCCTGGGGGCACCGCTCGGCCTGGGGGCACCGCGCGCCGCTAGCGACCGGCGCTGTGTTCCGTCGGCCCGCTGTCGACGGTGCGGTTCGAACATCGGTCAGCTGACGGATGTCTTGCTCTGCAACTTTCATGAGACTTTCCGTGCAGGTTCCGGTATCCGGGTCGCGACAGCTGACCAGTAGCTCAAGGCCAAGGTGACCGTGCCGAGACTCATCAACTGGCGACGGAAGCACAGCGGAAGGCGTGGACAGTTGGACGTTGCCCGGCTGCGGAAGAACTTCGCCCAAGTCGCCGAGCACGGTGACGAGGTGCCGTTGTTCTTCTACTCCGACCTGTTCCTCAAGCACCCAGAGGTGCGGGACATGTTCCCGATCTCCATGGAGGCACAGCGCGGTCACCTCGTTGACGCGCTGGTGAAGATCGTCGCCAACGTGGACAGCGCCGCGGACCTGACCGTGTTCCTGCAGGGACTCGGCCGTGATCACCGCAAGTTCGGCGCCGTCGCCGAGCATTACGAGGCGGTCGGCGCCAGCCTGCTGGCCACCCTTGAGTACTTCTCCGGGCCCGACTGGACAGCTGACCTGCGCTCGGACTGGGCCGCCGCGTACGACGTCATCGGCGCGGTGATGCGCGCCGCCGCGCAGGAGGACGAGGCGCTACGACCTGCCTGGTGGCGCGGCACCGTGGTGTCGCACGAGCGGCGGTCGTTCGACGTCTCGGTGCTGCATGTCCAGCCAGAACCGCAGCTTGACTACCTCGCGGGACAGTCGGTGGCGATCGAGTCGCCGAGCCGCCCGCGGCTGTGGCGCTACTACTCGATGGCCAACGCCCCCAGGCCCGACTCGCCGCTGGAGTTCCACATCCGGCTGATCGATGGCGGCGCGGTGAGCATGGCGCTGACCAGCAGCACCGCGGCCGGCACCGAACTGCGGCTCGGCCCGCCGGTGGGCGTGCTCACGCTCGGCCAGCCGGTCCCCGAGCGTGACATCCTGCTGGTCGCGGGGAGCACCGGGCTCGCCCCGCTGAAAGCGATCACCGACCAGCTGACCGCGCTGCCGCAGCCGCCGAAGGTGCACCTGTTCTTCGGCGCGCGCAAGGCAGACGGCCTCTACGACCTGGACAGCCTGGAGAAGCTGGCCGCCGAGCACTCGTGGCTTACGGTCGTGCCGACGGTGTCGTCAGACCCGCGGTTCTCCGGCGAGACCGGCAGCCTTCCCGACGTGGTGGCGCGGCACGGTGACTGGTCGGGACACGAGGCCTATCTGGCGGGCCCGACCCAGATGGTGCAGGACACCGCGGACCGGCTTGTCGCAGCGGGCGTGGCAACAGATCAGATACACATCGAGGATTTCGGCTGGAGCGAGCCTTGACCACAGCATGGTTCGACGAGCAGAGCAGGATGAGCCCGGAAGAGCTGCAGACTGTGACCTTCCCGCTGTCGCGGCTTGGCCGGCGCGGCTACGACGAGGATGCCGTCAGGGACTTCCTGCGAGATGTGCACGCCAACTTCGTGCGGCTGGTGAACGAGCGAACGTCGTTGTGGCAGGAAGTTCAGCGGCTTCGCCGCCGGATCATCGCCGGGAAGGCGAACGGCGACGCGAACGGCGCACTGGCCGGCGAGGCCGACGGTCACGTGCACGCGGTGCGCGTGCTGTCGGCCGCGCAGGTGACCGCCGACCGGTATGTTGCCGACGCCCAGGCCTACAGCAGCCGGCTGACCGAAGAGGCCAGGCTGCGCCGCGACGAGATCATGCAAGAGGCCCAGCGCTATTCAGACATGATCATGGAGGAGGCGCACGCAAAGGCGCGCGAGGCGGCAGTCACCGCGCTGAACGCCGGGCCGTCACCGCAGACCTACCAGGAGCAGCAGGCAGCGCACGCGGAATTGGCCTACCTGCGTACCTACAGCGATGTCTACCGTGCGCACCTGCGCGCGTACACCGAGGGAATCCTGCGCGGCATCGAAGAATGGGAGCGCAAGGACGCGACCTCGATCGATGACGGACCGCGCGGCGCCCATATAGCGGCCCTGCCGACAGCCGATCGAAACGGCAACACTTACTTCGAGTGAAGGTTTCATGCGATAGTAGCCGTTGCCATTACAGTCAATCGGCTGCCGCATAACTGCCGGTCGCTCGAAGTTGCTTATCGGCATTTTCTGCGAGCGTTGAATCTCGGCCATTCACCGGCTGCTGCCCAGGTAGCGTTTTGCCGTTACCAGCATGCGCATGCGAAGAAAGCGGCGCCTCGCGACGCTGCCGCCGGCTGGCAGGGCAGCATCAGCGAGACGCCGCAACGAACGTCTGTGCTGAGGGGGACTTAGGACGCGGGCTTAGCGCAGGTCAGTACATCCACGGGCTGTGCTGGATGGACCGGGTCGCTACCTGGTGATGAGTGCTCACGTGGCTGTTCGCGGTGGCGTATTCGAACGTCGCGGCCGAGCCGGCTGCCACGCCTGTGACCAGCAGCGAAGTCACGAGAATTCTGCGTGTTGCCTTGCCCGGCGAGGTGCTGTTACGCGCGCCCTTCGCGTGCTTTCCCGGAACGGCTCGCGCACGTAAGCCCGGGTGCGTCCTGCACGTAGGAGTTGGCATCGGGTCGATCTCCTTGTCGCTCACTTTGATTGCTAGTCCTGCGCAGAGACTCCTGAAAAGAAATTACACCATCTAGCCGCAGAGAATGTGTTATTCGGATACATCGAGGCGTTTTTCTCGGATCAGATCCGGCCCGGCCCTGGCCAAGCACGGCTCCGTAACCGGCTCATTACCGACGGCAAAACCGTGCGCCGCGGCTGGCGCATCAGTCCAGATCTTTTGCCATCCGATGCGCCGGCGCCTGGCGGCGCCGGACAGACGAGTCGGCCAGCTGCCGCCGGGGCGCCGGGCCGGCCTGCCTGGTCAGGCCGCCCGCTGAGCTTGCAGTGAAAGTTGCGCTGCATGTTTGGGAAATGACTGTCCATTTTCATGATGCGCGAATTCGCTTAGGATGCGGGTGAGAACTGCACCGGCCGGGTATTAGCGGGAATGGATGCTGCGGCACCCGACCTCGGGTGGCTGCGACCAGTTCGCGAGCGGTGGAAGATGCAAGGCGATCATGGAATTCCGGACGCTCGGGCCGATTGAGCTCTGGTCGGCAGGGCAGCGACAGGATCTTGGGTCGGCCAGGGCACGTTCGGTGCTGGCCATGTTGCTGCTGACACCGCGCACCATGATCCCGGTCGAGACGCTCATCGACCGCCTCTGGGATGTGCGGCCGCCGGAAAAGGCCAGGGAGAGCCTGTCGGTCTATGTGGCCAGGCTCAGGTCCTCGCTCAGGCAGGCCGTCGGCGAGAGCGTGCGGCTGGTCGGCCGTACCCACGGTGGCTACCTGCTCGAGGTAGATCCAGAGACCATTGACCTGCACCGGTTCCGCCGGCTCGGCCGCCAGGCCGCCGCGCTGGCCGCCAGCGGCGACTTCGGCAACGCGGCAGCGCTGCTCCGCGAGGCTGACGGGCTGTGGTGCGGCCAGCCGCTGGCCGGCATCCGCGGCGAATGGGTCACCAGGATGCGCGACGCGCTCGATGAGGAACGCCGGGCCGCGATCATCGAGCGGATCGGATACGAGCTGCACCTCGGCAGGCACGCCGACCTGGTCGGCGAATTGCGTCACCTGCTGGCCAGGTACCCGCTTGACGAGACCCTGGTGGCGCACCAGATGACCGCCCTCTACCGTAGCGGCAGGCAAACCGACGCGTTGAGCCTGTACCGGGAGACCCGCGACCGGCTCGTCCATGAACAGGGTGCAGAACCAGGGTCGATGCTGGCCCAGCTGCACCAGCGGATGCTGGCCGGTGATCAGGAACTGGCCGGGAAGGCCGCGGGAGAGCCGGCCGTCGACGCCGCGCCGCCTGGCCTGCCTGCCGAGACCGCGCAGTTCGTCGGCAGGCAAGCCGAACTCGATGTACTGACCGCGGAGCACGGCAGCACTCCCTGGATCGCCCTCATCGAGGGCATGCCAGGGGTCGGCAAGACGGCGCTGGCCGTCCGCGCCGCACGCCAGGCCTCGGCCAGCTACCCGGACGCCGCCCTGTACCTGAACCTGCAGTCGCACAGTCCTGGCAGCACTCAGCTCCGGCCAGCCGAGGCGCTGTATCAGCTGCTCCGGGCGCTGTCGGTTCCGGCTGCGCAGATACCTAAGGCCACCGCCGAGCGCTCTGCGCTGTGGCGCGCGCACCTCGGCCGGCGGCGCGCGGTCGTCATCCTCGACGATGCCGCCGGGCTCGATCAGGTCCGTCCGCTGCTCCCGGTGGCCGGCCAGTGCCTGATCCTGATCACCACCAGGCGCAGGCTGCCCGGCCTGGCCGGGGCGCTCACCCTGAGCCTGGACGTGCTAGCGGCCGACGAGGCTGCCGCGTTGTTCCGGCGGATCGCCGGCCAAGGCCGGGAGCTCGACCAGGATCAGCTCGCCGCGACCGTCGACCTGTGCGG
>JASHQL010000598.1 GCA_030039155.1 Streptosporangiaceae bacterium
GCCGCAGGCCTCCGGCGGGCCGACGGCGTCGCTGACCATCACCGCAACGTCCGGGGAACACCAGATAGTGGCCGTCTACTCGGGCGACAGCCACTATCTGCCGGCCACGTCCAACAGCACGCCGGTGACCGGAGCCTGACCGGCGTCAGGCCGTACAGTTGGCGCGTGACGGCCGGCTGGACCGACTCTGGGTATGACCGGCCGTCGCCCACGGGCCTGCGGATCTACCAGGAGCCGGACCGGGCCTGGCGGGAGCGCGGCCCCACGCCGCGGGCGGTGCGGGCGTTCGCCGTGCGAGCCGGTGAGCTGCGCCCCGCGCCGGCCGGCACGCACACCTGGACGGACGGCCGCCTGTTCCTGAAGCCCGTCGGGTGCGTTCCCGAGCACCACTGGGTGTGCGAGGTCTACGCGAACTGGACGGCAACCCACGTGCTGGTCCCCGAGCCGGTCATGCCGCAAGGCCCCGGTGAGTCTGGCTGGTCGTCGGACGGCTGGGGCGCCCAGTTGCTGATCCGCGGCCGCGATACCGAGCCTGGCGAACTCGACAAGGTCAGAGATGCCAGCGACGCCTTCCACGCTTGCATTCGCGATCTTCCCAGGCCCGGCTTCATGGACGACCGCGATGACCCGTTCGCCTTCGCTGACCGGGTGGCATGGGAAGGCATCGAACCCGAAGGCGACGATGAGACCCTGGCGCTCCTGCAACGGCTGCGCAGCCACCTGGCCCCGGTCTCCGGGCGGCCGCAGGTGATTCACGGAGACATCCTGACCAACGTGATGCTCGCCGATGAGCAGGTGCCTGTGGTCATCGACTGGCCACCGTACTTTCGTCCGGCCGGCCTGGCGAACGCGGTCGGCGCGACAGATGCGGTGACGTTCCGGGCGGCGCCGCTCTCGGTGCTTGACGACTGGTCGTCAGGTGCGGACTGGAATCAGCTGCTGGTGCGTGCCCTGCTCTACCGGCTCGCGGTCACCGGCATATTCGCGGTCAGGAACCGGCTCATGGGGCCACTAGTCACGCACGTGCAGCGGGCACGCCCCGTCGTCGACGCAGTGCTCGGCCGGTAGCGCGATCAGGCCAGCTGCCGCCCGGAACCCTCGTGCCCTGGTGCCCTGGCGCCGCCGCCCAGTGACATGCCCCCCGCGACGTGGCGCCTGGCGCCGCGGCCCCGGTGTCCCCGCGCACCGGAAGGTACGCGATCACCGCGCCCGCATGCCGGTGACACCAGCCAGACCAGGCCCGCTGTGATCAAGATCGCTGGGACGCCAGACCCGCAAATGTGCAAACACGATATAGCTTGACACTAGATCGAGATATTACTTATTCTCAGCATGACGGACTGAGCCGATCCTCATGGCAGGAGGCAGTCCAATGAGATTTGGCCCGAAGAGCGCCACTACCCGCGGATCGTTACTCCTCCTGACCTGCCTGGCCGCTGCCGGGTTGCCCGGTGCGCTCAGCGCGTGCACCTCCGCGCCCACGGCAGCCTTGGCTGCCCGCCAGGCCAGGACGCCGTCGGTCGTGACATCGCCGGTGCGCGTCGCTCACACCAGCCTCGGTACCGTCGGCTACCGCATCGTCGGCAGCGGCCCGCCGCTGGTCATGATTACCAGCTACAACGCCACCATGGAGGACTGGGACCCGAGGTTCGTGGATGCGCTGGCCAGGCACTACCGGGTCGTCATCTTCGACAACGCCGGGATCGGGGATACCCAGCGGCTGCCCGGTCCGCTCACCATCGACGCCATGGCCAGGCAGACCAGCGCGCTCATCGACACCCTGCGCCTGTCCAGGCCGGACGTGCTCGGCTGGTCGATGGGCGGCATGATCGCCCAGGCGCTGGCGGTCCTGCACCCATCCCAGGTGCGCCGCCTCGTGCTGTGTGCCACGTTCCCTGGGACGGGCGCCGTAGCGCCGGCGGCCACAATCGCGTCCCTTACCAGGCTCGATCCCAAGCAGGTGGAGCGCGCCTTGTTCCCGCCGAACCAGACCAAGGCGTACAACGCCTACCTGGCGTCGATCGCCGGCTACCCGCCCGGCGCAGCGTCATCGCCAGCAGTGCTGGCCGCCGATCGGGGCGCGGTTCACGAATGGTGGGCAGGGAACGATCCAGCGGGCCGGAAGATCGCCAAGATCTCGGTGCCGACGCTGATTGCCGACGGCACGGCCGACTGGGTCGACCCGAGCGCCAATCACCGCACCCTTGAGAGGCTCATTCACGGCTCGCGAGTGGTGCTGTACCCGGACGCCGCGCACGCCTTCCTGTTCCAGGACCCTCGGCAGTTCGCGGCCGTAGTCGGATCTTTCCTCGAGCCCTGATCAGCCTGCTCCTGGCACGGGCGCGGCGGGACGATCGTGGTGGACGGGAAACCGGCGGGCGTGCGGCTCCTGGTCAGCGAGGGCAAGCGGAGATCGTCATCCTCGTCGCGATGACCCGAGCCGGCCAGTCGTGACCTGCCGCCGCCCTGACGAACTGGCGAGCCAGTTTCGTCAGGGGGCAACCAGCTTCCAGTGCCCCTCGGTGACGACGTCGACTCCGCCATCGGTCACCTTGATGGCGGTCTGATCGTCAATCAGGTAGCCCGGCTGCGGCATGCTAGCGGCCCATTGCTCTGCGCAGGCCATGGAGTTCTCAGGGAACTTCGGGTCGTCCAGGTGCGGAAAAATCGAGAACCCAACCAGCCCCAGCGTTCGATCGCCCCCGCTTGGCGGACGCCAGCGGACGAAGTCGTCCCCGATGCTTGGGGTCAGCACCATGCTCCCGGCGCTCACGCCCACATAGACCGCCTGGTGCAGCGACGGCAACAGGTCTGCCAGCCCGGACTGCCGCATCCAGTGGCACAGATACAGGGCATCGCCGCCGCCCACCAGCAGGGCATCAGTCTGCCGCACCATGGGGACCCACTGCTGTTCATCCATGCCGGGCAGCGCGGAGAGCGCCAGCACGCCCAGGGACTTCCAGCCCAGTTCGCACATGGGGGTGCTGGCTCGTCCGAGCCCCCAGACGGTGCCGGCACCGCTGGGCATGGCATACACCGCGTTGGACTCGGCAACCGGTTTGCCCAGCAGGCCGACCAGTGCCTCATGAATGCTGGCGTTCTTGATGCCAGCGGAAGTGAGCAGCAGCTGCACCATGCGCCTCCTTGACCGAGTTTGTCCCCCGCGTCCCGGCGAGCCGATTCGCTGGGGGTGCAGTCAGCCTGAACGGGTCGTCTCGAACATCCGGTCTTCCAGGGTGGGGCCGCTGGCATATTCGCCGACGGCGGCGCAGTAGCCATCCGGCGTGCAGAAGACCGCGTCCACCAGGGCGTAGCCGTCGGTGTTGAGCTTGGCCAGGCCAGGCACCTGCGCCGCGTCACGCCACGTGCCGCCGTGCTCAGCGGCCAGGAATCCCGACGTGACACCCTGCTGGTTCTTCGAGGTGTAATAGCCGCCAGCCATGCAGACGGTGCGGGAGCACGACACCGAGTTGGTGACCGCAATCCCGTTCGTGTTCAGCGCAATCGAGCCCGGCACCGGCTCGGCAGCCTGCCAGCGCCCCCGGATCTCGCTCGCCACCCAGGCCTGCACTAGGTCTCCGTGCGGCTGGTAGAAGCCGCCCGCGGCGCACAAGCTCGCCGATCCGCAGGACACCTGGCTTGCCACGACCCGATGGCCCTGGCCCAGAGCCTCGAGTCCGGGAATCGCCGTCGCCCCGCTCCAGCGGCCGCCGCGCTCGCTGGCCACGAATACGCTCGCGCGGCCAGCACGATCCAGGTCGCCGCCGATCAGGGTGCAGTCACCCGCTGCACCGCACGAGACCGAGTCGATGTACGAGTAACTGCCCGCGCCGCCCTTGATGAGCTTGCTGAGGCCAGGCACCGGGCGAGCCGCCGTCCACCGGCCGCCGCGCTCGCTGGCGATGAACGGCACCGTCGACGCTGAGGCTCCGCCACCTTGAGGGTCGGGACCTCCCGCGGCCAGGCAGGTGCCGGCCGCCGGGCACGACATCGCGGTGACCGGCCACCTGGCCCCCTGCACGACCTGGTACCGGGCCCACTTGCCACCATGCTCGTCGACCACGAACGCGCCCTTCGCGGTGCCCCCGCCCGCAGCGCAGCGCCCGACAGCGGGCGGGCACGAGACGGTGAACAGAGCCTCGGCGGCGCCGGCCAGCGGGCGCGCCTTCTCCCAGCGGCCGCCGCGCTCGATGTCGAGCAGCGGCGCCGACGACCTGGGCATGCCCTTGGCCTGGTAGTTGCCCGCGACCACGCAGTTGCCTGGCGCGGAGCACGCGATCTGGCTGAGGAAGTCACGGCTCAGCAGCGGGTAATCGCCCGCCCTGTCGCTGTGCCCGACGAGGCCCGCGTCGCCCGGCAGCACCGCGGCGCGTGCCCACTTCCCGGCGTGCTCGCTCCCGGCGAATACCAGGAAGTTGAGGCTCCGGTCGACGTAGCCGCCGCTGACCGCGCAGTCCGCGCGCGCCGGGCAGTCCACCGAGGTGATATCCGACGCCACATCAGAATGCTCGCCGACCGCTTCAACCTGCCGGCTGATGGTCTCCGTGCCAGGTATCTGCCTGGCTCGGCTCCAGCCGCTGGCCGCCGTTGCGGTGGTACGCGCCACCGACTGGTTCTGCACCCCGGCCGATCCGGCGCACGACGCGCTCGCCGCCGCCACCGTGCAGAGCACTAGTACCGACGCCAGTCGTTCCCTCATCAATCGCACCTGCGGCGCGCCAACCGCGCGTCCTTCGTCTCGTCCCATCTGCCCGGCATCCATAGTAGGAGGACGGGCTCGGTTGGCACCGCGCGTCGCGCTTGCCGGTCCTCCGACCGGAGCGGAGCCAGGTCCGCGAAGACATCGCCAGCCGCGCCGACGGCCCGATCAGCCGGTCGCTGCGCTGCCGGAGCCGCCTTCAATGACGACCGCGAAGGTGAGCCGCTGCCGAGCCACTTGCCGCCGGGTCGGTGACAAGGTCACCCCACTCGAAGGGCCGCGGCTGGTCAGCCGCTGCAGCCGGGTACCGAGCCGACCGGCTCGCAGTTGTCCGGCCTGTTGGCGGTGATGCGGCTGATGATCGAGGTGACCGGGGTGGTGGCGGAGCCAAGGGGATTTGCGATGCCGCCGCCGCCGCCGGGGGCGGTGTTCCCGGAGACCAGGGTGTTGCGCAGAGTGAGGACGGCGAGGTTGTAGATGCCGCCGCCCTGAGTCGCGCTGTTGCCGAGCACCCTCGAGCTGAGCAGCGTGAAGGTGCCTTCAATGCCCTGGGTGAAAACCGCGCCGCCGACCCAGGGTCCGCTACCGGATCCGGCGGCCTGGTTGGCCGAGATCGTCGATCCGCTGACGACCACCCGGAACAGGGACTCGTCGTCGAAGGCGCCGCCGAAGCTAGCGGAGTTGTGGCTCACGGTCGAGTTCGTTACCCGTACAGTCGCCGCCGTGTTCACCTCGATCGCCCCGCCGACAACGCCGGCGGTGTTGTGAGTGAGCTGGCTGCCGGTGACCTCGAGGTTCGGCGTTGGCTCCAGCGACGTGTCGTTGCCGTTGACGAAGATGGCGCCGCCCGCGCTGCCGGCTTGGCAGCCGGTGACGACGCTGTCCTGCAGCACCAGTTCGCTGTCGCCGGTGTCGACCATGTAGCAGCCGCCCCACTCCGATGCATCGCCGCCGGTGGCCGTGATGCCCTTGACGGTCAGCGTGGCGTCAGCGCCGCTGACCTCGGCGATTCGGAACAGCGCAGATGCCGAGGACGGCCGCTCTATTGTCGTCAGCTGGCCGGTCAGCGTGACCGATCCGGTGATGACCGGCAGCGCGTCGGACCCGGCCGCGTACGGAGCCGTCACGACGTACGTGCAGCGCGGCGCCAGGGCGATCGTCGACGGCCCTGTCCCCGCATTCGCCGCCGTGATCGCCGCATCAAGCTGCGCGACATTCCCGCAGGCGATATTCGCCGTCCGCGCCGGGCTGGCGATAGCTGCCGCCGGCACTCCCCACGCCGCGACCAGCATGACCGCTCCGCCGACTACCAGCCTGTTCCGCGCCTGTCGCCACATAGCTCCCCCAGCATCCCCGTTACAACAACGGACAGGAGATTACTCTGCGTAGTCGGGCAGCGGCAGCCGAAACGCTGTTGTGACATCGCGTTTTCCGTGGAGATGGCCGGCACCGAGCACGGGGCCAGTGCCCGCCTGACCCTGCCGGCACCTGCGGCTAGCGGGGGCGGGCACGACTCCAACCCGCGACCGGCGCACTACGAGTCCAGGCTGCCTGCAACCCTTCTCAGACCAGTGACGTGCACTGATACTCGCTAGCGTGATCTTGCTCGGTCCGACTTGGACACGCATCTTGCATGATCGAGCTCTCCGGCAAGATCAGCGGACTTCAGCGCCGGATCGGCTGACGGTCACGAGC
This sequence comes from Streptosporangiaceae bacterium, assembly GCA_030039155.1. Taxonomy (GTDB): domain Bacteria; phylum Actinomycetota; class Actinomycetes; order Streptosporangiales; family Streptosporangiaceae; genus JOPF074. Next base: position 6,395 of record JASHQL010000598.1, read on the forward strand.
GCGATGATGGAGGACCAGAGGGTGAGCACCGCCGCGGCGGCCTCAAGGACAAGCCCGGTCGAGACGACCGAAC
>JASHQL010000599.1 GCA_030039155.1 Streptosporangiaceae bacterium
CGATGTCGGGCCAGCGCGGCGGTGGCCGGGTTAGCGCGAGTCGGCGGTTGGCTCGCCGAGCAGCTCCCTGACCTCGGACTCGCGGAACCGGCGGTGCCCCCCAGGTGTGCGGATGCTGCTGATCCGGCCGGAGGCCGCCCAGCGCGTCACTGTCTTCGGGTCCACGCGAAAGAGGGCTGCCACCTCACCCGGAGTCAGCAACCGTTCTGTCGTGCCGTCCATATGCTCCCCCTCATACGCTCCCAGCGAGCTGCGCCAAGTGTCGCAGAAAATCATGAACATGGCCATACGTAACATCACGTTGCAACAGGTGGTAACAAGCCGCAACAGCTCATGACTGCCGCGACTGGTGCTAATCGATGGGTTCCGCCCAGATCCCCGGAAGCCGCCGCCCAGCCAGCGGCTGGCCGCGCGGCTCACCAAGGCCTGCTGCACGGCCTGCCGCGGGCTGCGACTACGCTGGATGACGCTATGCGCGCGACGTTCTTCTACACGGTGCTCAGGATCGCACTGTTCGGTGCGGTGCTCGGCGTGCTCTACCTGGCCGGCATCGGCGGCATCCTGCTGGTCGCGCTCGCCGCGCTGATCAGCGGCGTGCTCAGCTACGTGCTGCTGTCCAGGCAGCGGGACGCGATGTCCGGTGCGGTGGTGAACCGGCTCGGCGTGCTGCGCTCGCGACTGGACGAGGGCGCACGCGCCGAAGACGACGACTGACCGGCAGCCAGGCGCAGCGAGTCAGTCCGGCTCGGCGCCAAGCCAGCCGCCTGCCGTCAGCAGCCCGATGATGGCCTGCACGGCCTGCTGCCGGTCCAGCACCGAGGTGTCGATGACCAGCTCGGCGTCGGCCGGCTCCTCGTAGGGGTCGGTGACCCCGGTGAACTGGGTGATCAGCCCCGCTCTGGCCTTGGCGTACAGGCCCTTGCGGTCCCGCGCCTCGCACACCTCCACCGGTGTCGCCACGTAGATCAGGAAGAAGTCGCCGACCTCGCTGACCATCTCGCGCACCCGCGCCCGCGCGGCGGCGAACGGGGCGATCGGCGCGCAGATGGCGATGCCGCCGTGCCTGGCCACCTCGGCGGCCACGAACCCGATCCTGGCGATGTTCAGGTCGCGGTCCGCCCTGGAGTAGCCGAGCCCGGCCGACAGCAGCTGCCTGACCAGGTCGCCGTCGAGCAGCGAGACCCGCCGGTCACCGCGCTCGCTGAGCGCGTCGCTGAGGTCCCTGGCGATGGTGGACTTGCCCGACCCGGACAGCCCGGTGAGGAACAGCACGAGCCCGCGCCGCGACCTGGGCAGCCTGACCCGGCGCAGCTCGCGGGCCACCGCCGGCGGGGTGAACCAGGCGGGCAGCTCGCTGCCGGCGTCAAGAATGTCGCCGAGCTGGTCGGCGGACAGGTCCTCCTGCTCGGTGCCGGCCTCGATCCGGCCGATCGGCCGCCACACCTCGGCCCGCGGGTCGTACGCCCAGTCGCCGGCCGGCAGCACCGGGATCGGCGCACCTGGCAGCAGCGCGCCGGCCTCGTCGGCCGCCACCGGCCCGTCCGCCATCAGGTGCGTCGCGCCGTACGCGGCGGCCACGACAGCCTGCAGCGCGACCGTCCTGCCATTGCTCCCCGCCGTCTCTGGTGGTGCCAGCGGGACGGGAACGACAAGCGTCCCCGGTGGCATGCCGCTCGCCGCCGCGAGTACCGCGCGGACAAGAGCCTGCGGGCTGCCGACCACTGCAGCGGGCCCGGCCATTGTGGGCAGCAACAGCACCTTCGCCTTGAGCTGGCCCGCCAGATGCCTGAGCTGGCCGATCTGCTTGCTGTGCACCGGTGCGCTGATGACATAGCCGAGCACGGGTCCGTCGCCGAGCGCGGCGCGGGTGTCGGCTGGGGACAGCATCAGCCGCCGGAACGGCCCGTGCTCTGGCCTGCGGTGCTGCTGCACCGGGCCGGCCAGCCGGACCTGGCCCTCCGAGACCGGCGTGCGCTCAGTGATCCGCAGCACCGCGAGCGGGGTGCCCTCCGGGTCGGTCAGCAGCAGCCTCGACCCGGCGGCAGGGGCGCCGTCGGCGGGCAGCTCGAGGGTGACCGGCGCCGGGAACGGCGTGCCATCGGCCAGCGTGCTGCCCGACTCGACAGCCGCCACGTCGGCGCTGGTCATGAATCCGGTCAGCGGCGCGAACCCGCCGGACATGAGCAACTCGAGGTCGGCGAGCTGGCGCCTGGTCAGCATCCAGCCGGGCAGCGAGCTGACGTCGAAGCCGGCGCCAGCCTGAGCCGCAGCAGTCACGATCACACACTCCGTCCACCAGCCGCCCCCGCTCAGGACGGGCACAGTCACGATGCGCATCGCGCCGGCACCGTGGGATAGCACGAGGCTACACGTGGCACGCAGCCGAGCCAGGTCAGCTGGCAAGTCAGACGGCAGAACGCCCGATATCCAACATCTCAGTGCACCTGCGTGAAGCGGCGGGGCGCCTTCGGCCGTAGCGGAATGTCATGCTCCCGGATTGCCGTTGCGGTACTCAGCCTCGGCGGCTGCCCTCCGCTGGGCAACCACTTGCCGCGGGCCAGGACCGTACCCCTTCTCCGCGTTTTCCTTGCGCCAGGCGGCCACGTCGCCGCCGGCCCCGACCAGTTCCATCACCTCGACGCTGGTCTGCAGGTGCGTTCGCATGCCCATGCCTTCCCAGGCTCGCTTGATGAGTGATTTCACGCCCATCAGCGTGGACAGCGGGGCCTGCGCGATCTGCCTGGCCATCAGCTCAACGGTCTCGTCGAGCTGGTCACGCGGGACGACCCGGTTCACCATGCCGAGTCGCTCCGCCTCTACGGCGTCCACCGTCTTGGCCAGGTACAGGTACTCGTACGCCCGGTGGAAGTTCATCATCACCCATGGCTCGATCGTGGTCTCGGCGCCGGGAAAGCCGAGACCCTGGACCAGCGGCATCTGGAAGTAGGCGTCCTCCGATGCCACCACCACGTCGGGCAGCAAGGCGAAGTAGCTACCACCGCCGAGGGCGTAGCCGTGCACGGCCGAGATCGACGGCTTCAGGAACTCCCACAGGTGCAGCACCGGCCAGGTGAACAGGTCGGCGGATCCTTTCCACGGATGCCCCGCCGCATGGGCCGACGCGAACTCAGGAAACCGCTCGGCCATCTCGACGCCGGGCATCGTGTCGTGGCCTGCGCAGAACCCCTTGCCGTTCGCCTTGAGGATCAAGACCTTGACGTCATAGTCCCGCTCGGCGTCGGTCAGGCAGTTGTCGACGTCCCACACCATCCTGGCGTTCTGCGCGTTGGCCTTGTCCGGCCGGTTCAGGATGATGCGCGCTACCGGGCCGTCCTTCTCGTAGATGACTGTGTCGAGTTCTTTGCGTTCCATCTGGGGCGTCCTTTCAGTTCACGGAACTCGGCGTTACCCGGCCACGTCCGACAGCCAGGTCAGCCAGCACCCGGCCAATCAGCTCGCGCACGGCCAGCTGGCTCGCCTGCGCGCTGCCGTCAAGCCGCAGGACGACATCAAATGCACCGGCATCGGCCGCCGGTATCGGGTCGTCAGCGGGCCCCGCTGCCAGCAAGACGCTGGTCAGGCCGGTGAGCGTGCTGGCCGGAATGTCCAGCCTGCCCTGCTGCCTGGCATCCGGCATGACGATCAACGGGAGTCCGAAGACGGCGCAGGCGCGTCGCAGCTTGGCCAACCGCACCTCGTCTGCCGAATCACGGACGGCGCCGCAGGCCGCGCCGGCTGGGTGGCCTGCCACCAGGCCAAGTCCCGCCTGCAGTGAGCCGCCAGCCAGGCCGCTGAAGGCACAGGCACTGGCCGGGTCAAAGACCAGTGCCTCGAGGCCGGATGCAGCCTGGCCCCGGTCTGGATCTGGCCCGCTTGGTTCGGCGAGCGGTCCGTCCGCTCCGGCAAGCAGGCGGAGTACCGCATTGACCATGGACAAGACGCCGGCATCGGTCGTGCAGATGGCATCGACCCAGCCGAGGCTGCCGAGCTGGCTGGTCGCCACGACCGCCCCGTCGGGCAGGACCAGCTGGCTGCCGGGTCCGGCTATGACGTAGTGCGCCATCGACATCTCCAGGGCGACCGGCAGGTCGACAGTTCCAGCCAGCGCGATGATCTTCGGGATGGTCGCTGCCGCCGCCTGTTCCTGCGCCAGGTCGAGCTGGACTCCGGTGCGCATGAAGGGCTCGGCTGGCCGCAGGTCGTCGCGGTGCCTCGTGGCCGCGGGAAAGCTGACCAGCGGTGCGCCACAGCGCATGGCCTCGGCGGTGACGTTCCAGGCGACGGCCGCGCCAGCCGGATTTCTCGGTACCGGCTCTAGTGCCTCGTCCGCGACGGCGAACACTATCTGGTCCCCGCGTTTGCCCCATCCGGCCACCACTTCGCCAGGCACCCGATGCGAGCCACCCTGACCCTGCGCCTCGTCAGCAGGTTCCTGAGCTGGCAGTACGCCGATCAGGCGGCCGATCTCGGTAAAGCCGCCCGCCGGAAACAGGCCTTCGACCAGATTGCGCCCCGCCGAGTCCCGGCGCCCCGCGGCCTTGTCCGTGCGCAACTCGGCAACCATTGCCGGCCAGGACTCGCCAATACTGACACCGCGCGGAATGCCGCCGGCCGATCTTGGGACAGCAGGTGTCTGATCAGGCACTGCGATGCCTCCTCAACCGAGCGCTTCAGTGGTCAGCGCGACAAGGTCGCGCAACCAGGTATGGGTCTCATCTGGGTGAATCACATCGAGCGCGAGCCCGGCGCGGGCCGCGGTCAGCACCGAAGAGCCAGCGGCGTCAACGTCCGGATCGGCCGCGATCCGTCCGCGTGGCCACGCTGACACCAGGTCGGCGCGCATGCCGACGCCCATGAGCGGGCCCACGGTGCCGAACGCATCACCCGCCAGCAGGACATATTTCGGCACGCGCAGGTTCTGTATGGCCAGCAAGCCGTCGCGCAGGCCTTCGAGAGTGTCTGGGCGTGCTTCCCAGACGATTCCGGCGCTGTCCACCACCGACAGCAGCGGGATGCCGAGCCGGTCAACGAGCGCGAGAAACCGGCTGATCTGCCGGATCCCTGCCATCGTCAGCCGGCCATGATCATGATCTGGCCGACTGGCGAGCACTGCGATCGGCACGCCCGCGTAGCTGCCGAAACCGGTGGCAAGCTCGGCAACTGGCCGGCCTGCGGCCGGGATGAACGTTCCTTGGTCCAGCAGCCTGCGCAGCACCGGCTCGATGGCGTACGGCGCACCAGGTGTGACTGGCACCAGGTCGGCGAGCTTGTGCTCGGCGGCCGCTGGCTCGGCCTTGACACCGCCCGCCAGCGCCGTCAGCGCATCGTCGATCACGTCGGCGAGCTCGGCCGGACTGGCTGCGGTCAGCTCGGCTGGTCCTGCCGGTACCGACTGTGCGTCGTGGCTCAGCCGCGCGGTCAGATCGGGACCGTCGTCGGGCAGCAGGCCCTGCAGGCCGGTGTCGCTGTCGGTCAGCAAGACCAGGACAGTGGGCGCGGCGAGCGCGCCACTGCCAAGCCAGCCGGACGCGTCCCGGAGCGGCGGGTCGAGTTCGGCGGTGTCCTCGGCGAGCATGATCACCGGCAGCCCGCGCCGGATGACGTGCCGAAGTCGCGCCTGGCTGACGTCGTGGCATCGAGTCAGCAGGCTGACCGGGTGGCCCTGTCGGGTGCGGATCGGCGGGTCGGTCGCGAGCGCGGTCGGATCCGCACCCGGGGCAAGCCGCTCGATGAACTCCGCAAGCCTGGTACGTGCGATCACGGTGCCGCTTTCAGCGTGGTCGGTCATGGCGCGATGGCGGGCTTCGCGGCAAGCCGGATACCGGGCCTTCGCCGGGCAAAGATCGCGAGCTGCGTGGCCAGGAACTCGCGTGATCGCTCCGGCTCGATGATGTCGTCGAGCCTGCCGTCACGCGCCGCGTACTTCGCCCTCGCCTGGTCCAGGTAGTCGTGCAGCACCTGGTTTCGGCGCTCGTCAGTCAGCGTGCCGGCCCGTTCCTCTGCTGCCAGCACGGTCGCCAGCCCGGCTTCTGGCCCGGCAAGCGAGATAGAGGCCGAAGGCCACGCCACCACGCAGTCGCCGCCCATCGAGCGTGAGCCGAGCAGCAGGTAGGAGAAGCCGTAGCACTTGCGGATCAGGATCGTGATGATCGGCGTCGTGGCCTGGCGTAGCAGGTCGGACAGGCGGGTCACCAGCCGGAATACGCCCTGTCGCTCGACATCGGGCCCGACCATCACGCCGGGCTGATCCTGCAGGAAAATCAGCGGCACGCTGTACAGGTTGCAGATCCTGACGAAGCGGATCAGCTTCTCGATGGCCAGTGGGTCGACCACGCCGGCCGCGAACATCGGGTTGTTGCCGATGACGCCCACGGTCCAGCCATCGATGCGCGCGTACCCGCAGAACAGGTTCCTGGCGAACTCGCTCTTGAACTCCAGGTACCGGCCGCCGTCGACGAGCGTCCGCACGACCCTCCGCATGTCGTAGGCGAGCCGGTATTCCAGCGGGACGATGCTGTAGAGCTCCGGGCACAGCCGGTCCGGCGGGTCGTCGCCGACGCGCCGTGGCGGCAGCTCAGCCCGGTTGCGCGGGAAGTAGTCAAGGAACTGCTTGATGGCCGCCACCGCGTCGGCTTCATCATCGGCTACGTAGTCGATCAGCCCGGTCGTCCGCCCGTGCATCTGCACTCCGCCCAGCTCCTCCTGGGTCACGTTGTGCCCGGTGGCGGCGCGGACAATCGACGGGCCTGCCAGCGCCATCGCCGTCGTGCCGCGCACCATCGTGGTAAAGGCGCTAGCCGTGCTGGCAAAGGACGGACGGCCGACGGACTGCCCGGAGATCGCCACGATGACGGGTCCTGACCAGGCCTTCCGCAGCGCGATCTCCATGCCGAATGGACGCTCCAGGTCACCGGCGAACTGAGCGCCCATGACGTGCTGCATGCGGTTGACCGATGACTCGGCGAACCAGACAAGCGGATAGCTGTGGTTGCTGGCCAGCGCCGAGACGGTGTCCGCCTTGTAGTTCGCGGCCAGGCCGCGTGCACCAGCGGCGATCGTGCCGTCATCGGCGAGCGCGAAGACCCGCTTGCCGCCAACAGTGCCCCAGCCGGTCACGATGCCGTCGGCTGGCGCGGGCCGGTCGGGCCTGCTCGGCACCACCACCGAGCCGATCACCAGTTCACCGAGCTCGCGGAAGGACCCTGAATCGAAGAGCAAGTCGATACGTTCGCGCGGGGTCAGGCGGCCGCGCCCGTGTTGGCGCTCGATAGCCTCTGGCCCGCCCATCGCGAGCGCTCCGGCGCGCAGCTGCCGCAAAGACGCCGCAACGGCGTCCCAGCTCTGGTCGGCTAGCAGTTCTGTCACCGGATGACTCCCGCATCCTTCAAGTCGGC
>JASHQL010000062.1 GCA_030039155.1 Streptosporangiaceae bacterium
CCGGCGCCGGAGTATGCGTCAGGCTGGTACGGGCCAGGCTGAAGCTGACCTGGCGGGTACTGCGCGGAGCCGCCGCCGTACACCTGCTGGCCGGGCGCCGATGCGGCTCCTTGCGCTGGCCCGTAGCCGCCCGGCGGGCTATAGCCAGCTGCCGGGCTGTATCCGCCTGCGGGGCTGTATCCGCCTGCGGGGCTGTAGCCGGCCGGCGGCTGGTACCCGACCGGCGGGGTCTGGGCGGCCGCGGGAGCGTACCCGCCCGGCGGGCTCTGCGCAGCTTGCTGGCCGTATCCGGCGGCCGGGCTGTGCCCGCCTGCGGGGCTGTACCCGCCTGCGGGGCTGTACCCGCCGGGCGCGCTGTAGCCGCCGACTGCCGGCGCGGTCTGCACGAATTCGGTCGGCGGCCTGCCAAGTCCCGCAGGGCTGGCGATTGTCGGCGGGTGCTCAGGCATCGAGCACGCCGCACGCAGCGCCGCGGCGAACGCCTGGCAGGTCGGATACCGGTCGTCAGGCTGCCTGGCCAGCGCCTTGGCGAACACCGCGTCGACGGCAGGCGGCAGCTCGGGGCGCCGCTCCCGGGCCGACGGCGGGCGCTCCGACAGCTTGGCCCACAGCACTTCCATGCTCTGGTCGCGCAGGAACGGCGGGCTGCCGGTGAGCATCTCCATCGCGGTGCAGGCCAGCGAGTACTCGTCGGCCCGGCCATCGACGACGTTGCCCTCGACCTGCTCGGGGGCCACGTAGTCGAGCGTGCCGAGGAAGTGCCCGGCCATGGTGAGCCCGGTCGGTGCCAGCGACTGCTTGCTGAGCCCGAAGTCAGACAGGTAAGCGTGGTCGGCCCTGCCGTCGGCCGAGTCGGCGAGCAGGATGTTGGCGGGTTTGACGTCCCTGTGCACAAGGCCGTGCTCGTGCGCGGCATCGAGCGCCGAGGCGACCTGCGACACAATGTTGACCGCCTGCTGCACCGGCAGCGGGCCGGACTGCCTGAGCAGCGACCGCACGTCCCCGGAGTCCACGTAGCGCATCGCGATGAACAGCACGCCGTCCGACTCGCCCGCGGCGAATACCGGGATGATGTTGGGATGGTCGACCGACGCCGCCGACATCGACTCGTGCATGAAGCGCTGCCTGAATGAGTCGTCGCTGGCGATCTCCGGCGCCAGGATCTTCAGCGCGACCCTGCGGCCGAGCCTTGCGTCCATCGCCCGGTAGACGATCGCCATCCCGCCGCGGCCGATCTGTTCCTCGATCTGGTACCCGGCGAGCTGCGCAGGCTGGCCTGTGTCCCCGCTCACACACGCCTCCAGGCTGGTTCGCGCCGTCGTCGGCGCACTCAGTATCGGCGAGAGCGGCTAGCCGCTGTCAATGCACATCTTGCCGCATCTGTCCGAAGAGCGCGGCCGTCAGGCAGGCGTCAGCCCGAGGTCGGGGCCGCCCTGCCCGCGCGGCTGGTTCACCAGGCTGTGCGCGGCCATCGTCAGGTACTCCCACAGTTGCGCGTCCGCCTCGGCCGGCAGCTCAAGCTCGTCGAGCGCGGTGCGCATATGCCGCAGCCAGGCGTCCCGCTCCGCCTCGCCGATGTGGAACCTGGCGTGCCGCATCCGCAGCCGCGGGTGCCCGCGCAGTTCGTTGTAGGTGGCCGGCCCGCCCCAGTACTGGATCAGGAATAGCCGCAGGTGCTCCTCGGCCGGTCCCAGATCGCGGCTTGGGTACACGGCCCTGAGCTGCGGGTCAGCGGCTACCTCGGCGTAGAACCTGTGCACAAGGCGGCGGAACGCCGGCTCGCCGCCGATTGCCTGGTACAGACTCGGTGCGTCCATCTCTGTCATAACGGCACCAGCGTAGTTGGGCTAGCCAGCGCCTTCCTGGCCGCCACCTGCTGGCTCGCCGGCTAGCTCCGGCTGCGCCGCAGCGGCCTGGGCGGGCACGGTCAGCTGGCCGCCGGCGTCCAGCGCCGCCTTCAGCCGCTCGCGCAACTCTCGGGTGACCTCATCCTGGCGAAGCGGCATGGTCCTGGCCACGACCCGCACCAGGACCGTCGTTGTCGACATGTCCTGGATCCCCCACACCTCCGGGCGGTCCAGCAGCACATCGCGCCAGGCCTGATCTGTCCACATGGCGTCGGCTGCCTGTTGCAGCGCCGTCCTGGTGCCCGGCACCTCGCGCTGGTACGGCACTGGCAGGTCCACGACCGCGCGGGCCCAGCCATGGGAGGCGTTGCCCGCCTTCTTGATCGTGCCGTTGCGGATGTGCCAGACCACGCCGCCCACGTCCCGGATCCTGGTGATCCGCAGGCTCACCGCCTCGACGGTGCCGCTCACGCCGTTCACCTCGACCTCGTCGCCGACGCCGTACTGGTCCTCGAGCAGCATGAAGATCCCGGCCAGGAAGTCCTTGACCAGGTTCTGCGCGCCGAAGCCGATGGCCACGCCGAGCACGCCAGCACTGGCCAGCACCGGCGCGATGTCCAGGCCGAGGTCGGACAGCACGATCACGGCCGCGATGCTGAAGATCAGCACCGACGCCGCGTTGCCGAGCACCGAGGCGAGCGCGCTGGCCCGCTGCGCCCGGCGCTCGCGGAACAGCACATGTGACCGGCCGCCGCTGTTGTCCTGCATGGCAAGCACCCGGTTGCTGATCCTGCGGACGAGCCGCATCGCCGCGGCGCGCAGCAGCAGCGCGAGCACCAGCACGAACACGATCCGCACGGCGATCTGCGCTGGCCCGGCGACGATCGAGGTCAAGTGCTGGCTGTGCGAAAGGTCCCAGATGATCCGGCAGGTCAGCGGAGGATTGGCGCCGCACGCCGCGGTCAGCGGATTCTTGCCTGCCGATGCCGGGACAACGGAAACGCCGCCCATCATGGGATTGAGCCTTTCTGCGCTAGCCGCAGGTGCCGAATCCCCATGATCGCAAGCTCAGCCCGCGGCCGCGCCGCAAGCGGCAACTCAGCCGGCGCCAGCCGGCGGTCAGCGCGGCGGTCAGCGCGGCACGGGGTGCCGGTCGGCCTTGATCGCCCGCCGCCTGGCGCGGCTTCCTCTGATTTCCCGGTAAGCGCCGTAGGTCCGCAAGCCAGCCAGGCTGAAGGCGGCCACCGTCGCGATCGATCCGATCAGCATTGCTCGGGCTCCCTCTCCGCAGCCGATGCCAGTTCGCCGGCTAGCTGCCTGGCTGGGAGAAGCCGCCCTGCGGAGGGACGCCGCCGTCTGCGGGAGACGAGCCGAACTGCGGGAAGCTGCCGTCGGCCGGGGACTGGCCGAACTGCGGGAAGCTGCCGTCCGCCTGGAACTCGCCGGACTGCGGGAAGCTGCCAGGGCCCGACTGGACGTAGCCGCCGGGCTGCGGGTTGCCGCCGGGCTGCGGGTGACCCCACGGCTGCTGCGGGTAGCCGGGCTGGTAGCCGCCGGCCACCGGGTAGTAGCCGCCCTGCTGCGCGGCCTTGCGCGCCTGCCGCCTCGCCGAGATCCTCTTGACCCGGGTCGCGATGAGGAAAATCCTGAGGCCGATGAGGATGACCGCGAGTATTCCGAACGCCGTTCCAGTAAGCATGGTGCTTGGCCCTCCTTGTAGCCGATACCAGTCTGACGCATGTCGGCTGCCTTCAGCATGCAGCTAGCGGATGTGCTGGCGGTGTGCGCTCGCTGTGTTGCCAGCCTCCGGCGGGGCTGCTGCGGTCAGCGTGACTATTGGGAAAAGGCCGGAGGAAAGGTCAGCTGATTGTGGCGTTTCGGTTACGATGTGTGAGTGCCGCGGTTCGCCCGCATGGCCGTCTGGGGATTGCTGGAAAAGAGACTGCCAGTTCCATTCGGCGGGGGGTTGCCAATGCCAGCAGGGCGGCACGTGGGGGCCGAGTCGCAGCGGCCGGCTGACCTGGCGGCCCAGGGCAGTCGCGTCGACCTGGTGCTGCTTGGCTCGCCGCAGCACGAGCTCGCGCTTGCCAGGCAGGTGCGAGCCAGCCAGCTGGCGGCAGGCGCCGAGCCAGGCCAGGTCGCCGAGGCGATTCTCGCCGAGTGCGCAAGCTCGTTCGGCACGACCAGGATCAGGGCGTACCGGCTTGCCCTCGGCATCGCGCTGGCCGACGTGGTCGCCCAGGTCAGGGCGCGGTACCTGGCCGATGGGCGGGCTGCGCCGAAGTTCAGCGAGACGTTGCTGTCGGCGTACGAGAGCGGGCAGAAGCGGCCAGGCCCCGAATACCTGCACTACCTGTGTGCCACCTACCGGGCTGATCCTGCCGACCTTGGCTTCACCGGCAGGTGCCTGTGCGGCCAGCCGCACCGCAAGGGCCCAGAGCCCAACGTTTGGAGTTTTGGTAGTAATCCAGTACTACCAAAACTCCAAACGTCGGCTGCGGTAGCCGGATCGGCGAACGGTAGAGCCCTTGCGGCGGTGCCGCCGCAACGGACAGCCGGCAGCAGCGACACCGACGGTGATGAACTGCGGCGCACGCTGGTCCGGCTGATGGCAAGGCCAGCCGCCCAGCTTGACGGCAGGTTCCTCGGCGCGGTCGACCGGATCAGGCGGCGGATGGACCAGGCGCTGCTGACCGGATCTGTGTCGGCCACCATGCTGGACCGCTGGGAACAGGCGACCGCCGCCTACGGGCGGCAGTACATGACGGTGCCGCCGCAGCGGCTGCTCTGCGACGTGCTGCTCGACTTCGCCGACGTGCGCAGGATGTGCGAGCAGCGGCAGCCGCTCGAGTTCTCCGAGCGGCTGTGCAGGCTGGCCGGCCAGCTCGCCGGGCTGGCCGGGATGGCCACCCTCGACCTCGGCGATCAGCGGCTGGCCAGGGCGTTCTTCCGGACCGCGCTGACCGCCACGGACGAGACCGGTGATCGCAAGCTCAGGGCCTGGGTGGCGGTGCGCGAGTCGC
>JASHQL010000007.1 GCA_030039155.1 Streptosporangiaceae bacterium
GTTTCGGCCGGCGCGCAGCCGGCCAGGCAGGCCACGACCACAGAGACATTCCAGGCCATGAGCACGAGCGCGACCGCGGCCGCGCTGACTCTGGTCGTCCGCGGTCACTTCACCGCCGGCGGCACGCTGGTCCCGGTGACGGCCACCAGGTCCACGGCGACGTTGCCGGACGGCACGTTCAGGGTCGTCCAGCAGGTAGCCACAAGCTCGCAGGGCTTCAACACCAGAACCTGCCTGGTGACCGAGGCAGAGCAGGGCACCTGGACGCTGTCCGACGGCACCGGCAGCTACGCGGGAATCGCCGGCGCTGGCCCGTTCTCGCTGACGATCCTGGGCGTGACCAGCCGGAACGCCAAAGGCAAATGCAACCACGTGCAAGCGCCGGCGACCTTCGAGTTGCTGGTGACCGCGACGGTGACGCTCACCAGCGGGTAGCTCCTCGTTTCCTCGCTCATCGTTTGTCTTCTTGCATGACGATCGGGTAGTGACGAGGAGGAAGCGATGAAGTACATCATGCTGATCTATCAGGGCAGCGCGCTCGACCGGCAGGCCACGCTGTCCGAGGAGGAGCAGCAGCAGGTCTACGCCGACTACCAGGCGCTCAACCAGACGCCAGGGGTGACTCCAGGGCTGCCGATGGGCCTGCCGCAGAACGCGACCACCGTGCGGGTCGAAGACGGCAAGACCGTGGCCTCGGACGGGCCGGTCATCGGGCCGAGGGAGGCAGTCGGCGGCTGGTTCATCCTCGAGGCCGACGACCTCGAAGCGGCCATCGAGGTGGCCGGTCGCGTCCCAGCGGCACGCTACGGGGGTGCCGTCGAGATTCGCGCCTCCGAGGTGTACTGGTAGGCCACCTGGGCCGGCTGCCCGGCGGCGGTCAGCACGCCGGCGCAGCCGGCCGTTGCGGTCAGCCCGGTCAGCCCGGTCAGCGTCGTCAGCGCGGTCAGCGCCGGCGCAGTGCGGCGTCGGCGAGCGCCGGCGGCAGGTAGCCGCCGTCGCCTGCGTTCAGGTTCACTCCTGGCGTCACGATCTGGTCGATCCGGTCGAGCACGTCGGCCGAGAGGGTCACCTCGGCCGCGCCGAGCTGGCTGTCCAGGTGCTCCATGGTCCGCGGCCCGATGATCGCCGACGTCACCGCCGGGTGATTGAGCACGAACGCGAGCGCCAGGTCGATCAGCGACAGGCCAGCCTGCTCGGCGAGCACCGCCAGCTGCTCGGCCGCCTCCAGCTTGGCCTGGTTGCCTGGCAGGCTCATGTCGAACCGCACCGGCAGCCGCTGCGCCCGGCGGCTTTGCGGCAGCCCGGTGCCCTTGCGGTAGCGGCCGGACAGCCAGCCGCTGCCCAGCGGCCCCCAGCAGATCACGCCCATCCCGTACTGCTGGCAGACCGGCAGCACCTCGGCCTCGATGCCGCGCACCAGGATGGAGTACGGCGGCTGCTCGCAGACGAACCGGGCAAGCCCGGCCTGCCGCGCCGCCCACTGGGCCTGCACGATCTGCGACGCGGGGAACGTGGAGCTGCCCGCGTACCGTATCTTCCCAGCCCTGATCAGGTCGGTCAGCGCGGACAGCGTCTCGTCCACCGCCGTGTCCGGGTCCGGCCGGTGAATCTGGTACAGGTCGATGTAGTCGGTGCCGAGCCGGCGCAGGCTGTTCTCGCACTCGCGGATCAGCCAGCGCCGCGAGTTGCCGCGCTCGTTCACGTCGTCGCCCATGACGCCGTGCGCCTTGGTGGCCAGCACGATGCCGTCGCGCCGCCCGCCTGCCAGCGCCTTGCCGACGATCTCTTCGCTCTCGCCAGCCGAGTACACATCGGCCGTGTCGATGAAGTTGACGCCCGCATCCAGCGCCTTGTGGATGATGCTGACGGACTCGTCGTGGTCGGTGTTGCCCCACGCACCGAACATCATCGCGCCCAGGCACAGTGAGCTGACGTGCACGCCGGTAGTGCCAAGTACTCGCGTCTGCATGGCTCCCAGCCTATGGCCGGGCCGGCCGGCTACCGCTGCGCGGCCAGCTCCTGCTGCTCGGCCAGCTCCTGCTGCTCGGCGGCAGAGATGGCGGCGGTCTCGCCAGCCACCAGTTCCGCCGCTGCCACCGGCGCCGCTGTTGCTGCCGCCGTCGTCACCGCCGCCGGGCGCAGCTCGTCCACGCGGACGAGCGCGATCCCGCAGACGATCAGCGCGCCGCCAGCCAGCTGCATGCCGGTCGGCAGCTGACCGAGCAGCAGCCACGCGATCAGCACCGCGAACATGACCTCGGTCAGGCCGACGAACGAGGCGAGCTTCGCGCCGAGCATCCTGGCGCCCATGATCCCGGCCAGGTAGGCGAACACCGCGGCGACCAGGGACAGGCAAGCCACTGGGATCAGCCAGCTGACCTGGTGATCGAGCAGCGTGACCGAGCCGAACGTGGCGTGCATCGGCAGCAGGCCGACGCCGCCGAGGACGAGCAGCACGATCGCACCCGCGCCCATGCCGGTACTGGCCAGCGCGACCGGGGGCAGGTCGGTGCGGCCAGCCGCGAGGATGAAAAAGGCAGCGAGCCCGAACGCCGCGCCGAGTGCCCACACCACGCCGACCGGGGACAGGTGCCCGGCCCCGGTGAGGCCGAGCACCAGCGCCAGGCCGCCAAGCGCGGCCGCCGTGCCGGCCAGCGTGAGGCGGCGCGGCCGGTGCCCGTGCCTGGCCCACATCCAGGCCACCACCAGCACCGTGCCCATGTACTCGAGCATCAGCGCCACGCCGACCGGCAGGTGCTGGATGGCGTTGAAGTAGCAGAGCTGCGCCCCGGCCACGGCAAGCAGGCCGTACGCCAGGACCATGCCACCGGACTGGCGCAGCGCGCGCCAGCGGCCGCGCATGGCGATGACCGCGGGGATGGCCAGCACGATCGCCGCGATGGTGATGCGCGCGGTGACGGCGGCGGCGGGTGACCAGCCAGCGTCGATCAGCGACTTGGCGAGCGCGCCTGAGGTGCTGAACGCTGCCGACGATCCGATGGCGAAGCCGAACCCGGCCCTGGCGTGCTGTGCTGTGCGCATGTGTGCCACCCCCTCGGTTCTGGTCATGAGTAAAATTGGGTTACGGTGATGACGCTACGAGGGGCGTCCGTCAGGAGTCAAGTTGATTTTTGCTCATGACACCGAGATGGCGCTGCTGGCTGCCGCCGCGCTAGTGAACACCGAGGACGGCGACATCGAGCAGCTTCCTGACGTGGCCGCGCTCGACGAGTTCGTGTCCAGGTGGGGCTGGACCGGCGACGTCAGGCGGGACGACGAAGAGCTGCGCTCGGTCCGCGCGCTGCGGCCGCGGCTGCGCCTGCTCTGGCGGGCCGGCCGGGACGATGTCGTCACGCTGGTGAACCAGCTGCTCAGTGAGGCCGACGCGACGCCGCGGCTGGTCAGGCACGACGGCTGGGACTACCACCTGCACGCGACGCCGCCGGACGCTCCGCTGGCCACCAGGATGGCGGTCGAGGCGGCGATGGCGCTGACCGACGTGATCCGCGCCGACGAGCTGTCCAGGCTGCGCGTCTGCGACTACCCAGGCTGCGGCGGCGTGCTTGTCGACCTGTCGAAGAACCGGTCCAAGCGCTATTGCGAGCGCGGCTGCGGCAACAAGGCGGCGGTGGCCGCCTACCGGTCGCGCAAGGCAGC
>JASHQL010000063.1 GCA_030039155.1 Streptosporangiaceae bacterium
GTCGCTGCTGGCCGCGGGCGGGGATCCGGAGGCGATGCAGCTCGACGAGGACTTCCTGCGGGCGCTGGAGTACGGCATGCCGCCGAGTGGCGGCATGGGCATGGGCATCGACCGGATGCTGATCATGCTGACCGGCGCCGGCATCCGCGAAACCATCCTGTTCCCGCTGGTCAAGCCGGTCTGATCCGGGACGCAGCGGCATGCCAGGCCGGAATCCGCCGCCGCCGCCGGCCGGCCGGCTGCCGAACTCACCTGGCGTCTACCGGTTTCTCGATGGCCGCGGCCGCGTGCTGTACCTCGGCCGGGCCAGCTCGCTGCGCAGCCGGGTGAGTTCCTACTGGTCGCAGCTCGGCGATCGTGCCCACCTGGCGCCGATGGTCGATGCGATTGCCAGGATCGAGGCGGTCAGCTGCGGTTCTGTACACGAGGCGGCCTGGCTGGAGCGGAACTTGCTCGAGGCAGCGCTGCCGCGGTGGAACCGGACGCCGGGCGGCCAGGAGAGCGCCGTCTACATCCGGCTCGACTCCGGGCCGGCGCGGCCCGGCCTTTCCGTCGTCTACCGGCCAGAGCCGGCCGGCCAGGTGCGCTACTTCGGGCCGTACCTTGGCGGCCTGCGAGTGCGGCTCGCGGTCGCCGCCCTGCACAGGCTCGCGCCGCTCCGGTATGCCGGCACCAGCCAGGGCGGGGCCGGCCTGGACCTGGCCAGGGCGCGCGGTGTCGCCGGCGCCGACCGCGGTGAGCTCGCCCGCAGGCTCACCAGGATCCTGGAGCGCGAGCCGGCCGCGGTCGGCGGTGCCCGCGACAAGCTTGCCCGGCTGCGGGATCGCGCGGCCGGGAATCTCGGCTACGAGCTGGCCGGCCGGATCCACGCCGAGATCGGCGGGCTGAGCTGGGTCACCAGCCCGCAGCGGGTCGCCACCTTGGCCGCAACGAGCGGCACGGTCGCTGGCTGGTCCGGCGGCGTGCAGGTCCGGTTCGAGATCAGCAATGGCCGGCTTGGCGGCTGGTCACAGCGCGCGTGCACACTGGCTGAGGCTGCTGACGCGGTGGCCGCGACGGCTGCCGGCTGGCGCGGCTTCGGGCAGCTCAACGCCGAGCTTGCCGCGAGCCTGCTCGGCTAAGCGACGATCCTGACCGCTCCGGCGTAGGCGGACCAGAACACCGGCTGGACCTGGACGTCCTGGCCGAACGTCGGCGCGTCCACCATCAGCCCGTGCCCGAGGTAGATGCCCACGTGCCCGAGGTCGGCGAAGAAGAACACCAGGTCGCCGGGCTCAAGCTCGCTGCGCGGGATGTGCTCGCCCTCGTTCCACAGGTCACCGGTGTAGTGCTCGAGGCTGATCCCGATCTGCGCGTAGGACCAGACGACGAGGCCAGAGCAGTCGAACGCGTGCGGCCCGGCGGCACCCCAGACGTACGGGTAGCCGATCCTGGTCAGCGCCCACCTGAGCGCCTGCACGCCGACCGAGTCGCCGCGCACCGCAATCGCCGGGTAGTGGCCGGTCTTCTCGAAGATCGCGGTGGCCCGGCTGAACGCTGCGCTGTTCAGCTTGTTCTCCCTGACCTGGATGGCGGCCACCTTCGACTTCATGGTGGCGGCCAGCTTGCGCGCGTGCTGCTGCTCCTGGGTGGCGGTCAGCTCGGCCCGCATCGCGGCGTTCCTGGCGGCGGTCACGAGCTTCAGCTTGCTGCCGTTCTCGTGCTGTAGCTGCAGCATGATCGAAGCCTGGTTGAGGAACTGCTGCGGGTCGTTGGTCTCGAGCAGCTCGAGTGCCGGATTGACACCGCCGGTCATGTAGCCCTCGGCCGCGATCTGACCGATGGACTTCTGGTCAGAGGTCAGCAGCAGCAGGTCCCTGGCGGCCGTCTCCTTGGCGATCTTGACTTCGGCGCGGGTCTCGGCAAGCTGGATCTTCAGCGCGTCGTACTGCTGGCTCAGCACGTCGATCTGGTTCGACAGCTGGTTCGCCTGCGCGACGAGCTGGTGCAGCGTCGGTGACCCCGACGCCTGCGCGGAGTCGACCAGGCCGCCGGCCACGGTGGCCCCGGCGGCAGCGACGACGGCTACCGGCAACACGAGCCGGTGCCAGACGTTCCTAGCTGAGCGACGATCCGATACATGCCTGCGGTGCGGCATGCGCTCCACGTCCGTCTCCTCTCCTAGGCCGCCTACCGGGTTAGCTGACGGGTTCGGGCTGGAGCAGCCCTACCGCGGGCTCGGGCCGCGGCCGGCCCAAGCCCGCCGATTCACCCCGGGGAACGTGGGTCCCCGGCTTCCTTGCGCCGGATCGGCGCGGAGGAACTCGGCGGGTCGCTGCGACGTGCCGGGCCTGGGTGCTGGCCTGTGCGACGGCACAACGGGTAACAGCGATGGAGATTAATAGAAGCCAGTGATGCTGCGGGGCAAAATGAGAAAGTTTTTGACCCCCCTACGGGAAACCTGCCGTGCCGTATGACTGCTCGGCTTTGCGCTACTCCGACCGGCTGACCTGCGGATTCGTGCGGCCGGGCCGGCTGCCTGTTGGTGAGCCCTGCGGACTTCACGCTGACATACTCCACCCGGCTCCGCACCGACCTTGGCCGGTGTCATATCACTGCAGGTCAGCAAGCGTGTCAGCGGGCCGTGTAATCTGCCCGTGATCTGCGCCGATAATGGCCCGGCGGGGCCGGTTCAGTGCAATACGTACTTGAACGGTAACGCTCCGTCCTCACCATATTGGCAGCACCGGGCCGGACCTGGGTGTCAATCAGCTCAGCGCCGCGTTCAGGTTCCGGCCCGGTCATGGTGTCACTTGACTTCCGATTGTGACCGGCACGGCCCGGTCCGGCCCGGAGTTGTCGCAGTCAGTCGTGGGTGCGCTGGTTCGATGTGACTCATGCGCACATCTGGCCTTGCGCGGCGGCAGCCCAAAAAGTGCCGTCATTTTCCCGGTGATAGTCTTTAGGCGCAGAGCAACCTGCGTGGCGGCAGGCTGTATATCTGGCCCAGCTGAAGCCGGCTCAACAAGCGACAGCTGAATCTGCTCTGCCAGCGCTTGCAGTGCGTTGTGGCCGCGGCCAGGGTGTCGCGCGGGTCGCGCGTTCGCAGGCCGTACCGGGGCCGTTAACCGGCCGCGCAGCAGGTGAATATCTCAGTGGATCGGGGCGACAGTCGTGGCGGATCTCAGCGCGCTCACTCCGCCGGCCTTGATGGCGCTGGTGGTCATTGTCGCGATCGTGGCCTTCCTGCGGCACGAGATGGGTGGCAAACGAGCCCGCGAGGACACTCCCGCTGATGACGATATTGACGCCGAGAGTGTCATTAGCGAGGACGCGGGCGTATCTCCGGCCGATGGATCAAGCGACAGCGCAGGGCAGCAAGGCGGATAGCCCCAGCGTGCAAGTTGCACGCGGCCGCCCGATTACGTATCGTCACTGTCGGCTGTCGTATTGCCGAAGCGTCATCCTTGCCGATCGCATCGCCGATCAGCCGAATCCTGAATTGTCAACTGCGCAAGCCTGGTATATCTTTAACTGCCGAAAAGACTTCAGGATGGAAAGGCTGGCCTGATGGCACAGAAGACCGTGGTGACGGTTGTATGTGATCTCCCTCACGATGGCGAGATCGAGGGGAACGAGACAGTTTCGTTCTCCTTTGACGGCTCCGCATACGAGATCGACGTTTGCTCAGCGCACGCGAAGGAACTGCACGATCTGTTCAGCGGATACACATCACATGCGCGGCGCGTTAGCTCGGTAGCCAGGCGCCGTGGCGGCAAGAGCCGGACCGGCCCCGGTCGTGAGCGCAGCTCGGAAATTCGGGCATGGGCCAGGGAGCGCGGCGAGAAGGTAAGCGAGCGCGGCCGCATTCCGGCTTCGATCATCCAGGAATACGAAGCCACGCACTGACCAAGCACCGACTTCAGCCGGCGCCGAACTTGGCCAGCACTGAACCGGAGCCAGCCGGCCCTCCGGTGCGGTGAACGGCCGGGTGGCCCGGATTCCGGGCTGCGGGCCGCACGGGCCGGCCAGCTGAATCCGGCCAGATCTTTTCTGTCTGCCTCGTCGAATCAGTTCTCCGGGCAGCGGGCGCTAGGCCCGCGGCCCGGAGATTTCGCGTGCCCGGCCGCGTCCCCGGATGGCTGGGCCGGCGCCCGGCCGGCCCCGTTGCATGCGGCTCGCGACCGCCGGTGCGATATCGACCGGTTTGGCGTTTTCCGCGGTCCGCCGCCTGGCCGGTGCCGGCTACCTCGTTCGCTGCCGGCGTAGCCGGGAACACCGCCTTCCTGGCCTAGGTTGGATGGGATGAACGCACATCTGGCGGGGAACGTTTTAGCTAGTGCGGCATGTCATGAGCTGAGGCGTCGCCAGGCGGGCGGGCTAACATGCGGAAGGGACGGGGCAGCTCCGGGTGCCTCCCCTACCGCTCTGTGAGGAGCGACGAGATGTTCGAGAGGTTTACCGACCGGGCGCGGCGGGTTGTCGTCTTGGCTCAAGAAGAGGCCAGGATGCTCAACCACAACTACATCGGCACCGAGCACATCCTGCTTGGCCTCATTCACGAGGGCGAGGGTGTGGCGGCCAAGGCCCTTGAGTCGCTCGGCATCAGCCTGGAAGCCGTGCGCCAGCAGGTCGAGGAGATCATTGGCCAGGGCCAGCAGGCACCGTCAGGGCACATCCCGTTCACCCCGCGGGCCAAGAAGGTGCTCGAGCTCTCGCTGCGTGAGGCACTGCAGCTCGGCCACAACTACATCGGCACCGAGCACATCCTGCTTGGCCTGATCCGTGAGGGCGAGGGCGTTGCCGCCCAGGTGCTTGTGCGCCTCGGCGCCGACCTGAACCGGGTCCGCCAGCAGGTCATCCAGCTGCTGCACGGTTACCAGGGCAAGGAGCCGGCCGCTGCCGGCGCGCCGTCGGAGAGCACGCCGTCCACCTCGCTGGTGCTTGACCAGTTCGGCAGGAACCTCACAGCTGCCGCGCGCGAGGGCAAGCTCGACCCGGTCATCGGCAGGGACAAGGAAATCGAGCGGGTCATGCAGGTGCTGTCCCGCCGCACCAAGAACAACCCGGTGCTGGTCGGCGAGCCGGGCGTCGGCAAGACCGCAGTGGTCGAGGGCCTGGCGCAGAAGATCGTCAAGGGCGAGGTGCCCGAGACGCTCAAGGAGAAGCAGCTGTACACGCTGGACCTTGGCGCGCTGGTGGCCGGCTCCAGGTACCGCGGTGACTTCGAGGAGCGGCTGAAGAAGGTACTCAAGGAGATCAGGACTCGCGGCGACATCATCTTGTTCATCGACGAGATCCACACCCTGGTGGGTGCCGGTGCCGCCGAGGGCGCCATCGACGCCGCGTCGATCCTGAAGCCGATGCTGGCCCGCGGCGAGCTGCAGACGATCGGCGCCAGCACGCTCGACGAGTACCGCAAGCACCTGGAAAAGGACGCGGCACTCGAGCGCAGGTTCCAGCCGATCCAGGTCGCCGAGCCGACGATCTCGCACACCATCGAGATCCTGAAGGGCCTGCGCGACCGGTACGAGGCGCATCACCGGGTGACCATCACCGACGACGCGCTGGTGGCCGCGGCGCAGCTTGCCGACAGGTACATCAGCGACAGGTTCCTGCCGGACAAGGCCATCGACCTGATCGACGAGGCCGGCTCCCGGATGCGGATCCGCCGCATGACCGCGCCCCCCGATCTGCGTGAATACGACGAGCGGATCGCCCAGGTGCGCCGGGA
>JASHQL010000064.1 GCA_030039155.1 Streptosporangiaceae bacterium
GCTGGCCGCGGCCGGCGCCGGCGCCGGCCAGGGCCACGCAGCACTGCCCTGACCGTGGCCGCAGCACCGCCTGCAGCGGGGCGCACAGGCCGGCCACCAGCCCGCCGAGAAATGCCAGGTTGATCCGGCACACCAGCTCGGGCGCCTGGGCGGTGAGCGGATGGAACGGGCAGCTGGCAAGCCCGAGCACGGCCGGCGACTCGCGCACCGGCTCGAAGCCATGCTGGCTCAGCACGCCCTGCGCCAGCGTCAGCGCCCGCTCGGCGCCAAGCCGGCCTGGCCGCAGCTCGGCACGCGCCTGTGCACCGAGCTGCTCGCCGCGCTGCCGCGCCACCCGGATCGCGGCCTGGCCGGCCCGCTCGGCCTGGCCCTCGGTCAGCACCGCCTGCAGCAGGATCTCCGCCAGCAGGTCGTACTGCCTGGCCGGGATGCTGACCCTGATATCGGCGTCGCATGGCTGGTACACGCGGGGCGTCCTGCCGACCTTGCGGACGCCGCCGGCCGGCTCGAAGCCGGACCGCAGCAGGCCGGCGTCCACTAGCTTGTCCAGGTGGAACGCCGCCAGCTTGCGGGAGATGCCCACGCTTGCCGCGGCCTCATCCCTGGTCACCGGCCTGCCCGAGTGGCGGATGAACAGGTACATGCCGCGCCTGAGCTCGTCGTCAAGCGCGGCAACCGCCCTGATCGCGTGTTCCGCTGCCGCGGCAGCCGGCTGCGCCGCCGTCCCCACGGCATCAGGATAACGCCAACGGATGTATCCGGAAACAGCCAGCTACTTTGCATATCAAGTTGACGTAACTCGATGATTAAGACCAAACTTTCTTAGACAAACTGTGGCACCGGAAGAGAGAAGGCCCGCGCATGCGGTCACCAGCAGCGCTTCGAGTGGTCGAGCCGGTCGGCTCCGTGGACCTGGCCGCGGCCGAGCGGGCAGCCGCCGACCTGCTGCGCGCGCTCGGCATCCCGCTCGACTCAGAGAGCCTGCAGGGCACGCCCGCCAGGATGGCCAGGGCCTATGCCGAGCTGTTCGCGCCGCGCCCGTTCGACCTGACCACGTTCCCCAATGACGAGGGGTACGACGAGCTGGTGCTGGCCAGGGACATCCCGGTCAGGTCGGTCTGCGAGCATCACCTGCTGCCGTTCTCCGGGGTCGCGCACGTCGGCTACCTGCCTGGCACCCGGATCCTCGGGCTGTCGAAGCTGGCCAGGATCGTCGAGTACTTCGCCTGCCGGCCGCAGGTGCAGGAGCGGCTCACTAAGCAGGTGGCCGACTGGCTGGACGAGCACCTGCGGCCGCGCGGGATCGGCGTGGTGATCGAGGCCGAGCACACCTGCATGACGCTGCGCGGCGTGCAGGCTGGCGGATCGAGGACGGTCACCTCGACCATGCTCGGCGCGCTGCGCACCGACCCGAGTTCCAGACAGGAGTTCTTCGCGCTGGCCGGCGCCGGCGGTGAGCGGCATCCGCTGCGCGGATGACGCTTTGCCGAAGCGCGGCGCACGTCAGCCGACGCTCATCTAGCCTGTGTTCTCGCGGGGCCATTGGACGGACAGCCGTTGACGGCGTCCCCGGTGCCCCGGACGTGATGCGTGACCATTTTCGCCCTGATCACCTGGATTGGCGCGGTGGCCCTCGGCAGCTATCTGCTGGCCATCTGGCTGATCGAGTACGACGCTGACTTCCAGGCCTCGGCCAAGACCAGGCTGCCGGTCCCGCTGATCAGCAGTCATGCGCTGCTTGCCGTCGCGGGCCTGGCGGTGTGGCTCGGCTACCTCGTGCTCGGCCAGGACCGGCTTGCCTGGATCAGCCTGATCGTGCTCGTCGTGGTGGCCGTGCTCGGGCTGACCATGGCGGTGCGCTGGATCGGGGTCTACCGGCGCTTCCGGCTGACCAGCAGGCCGCGGCTGCTCGGGCCCCGGCAGCTGCCGAGGACGGGGCCCGCGGTGCCGCCCGAGCGCAACTTCCCGGTTCCGGTGATCCTGATCCACGGGCTGTTCGCGGTCACCACGATCACGCTCATCCTGCTGACCGCGTTCGGCGTGGGCGGCAGCTGACCGGCACCCAGGCTCGCATTATTTTCCAGTTTGTCACTTGACTTACTAGGAAATCTGGTGCACGGTAGAGGGACGGATCGGTGGCAACGCTCCGGCTCCGCGGACCGGGCCGGCTCGCACTGCACCTCGGTGATGCGCATGGTGCAGTGCTGGCTCCCAGGCAGGCCGGCCCGTCCGCGGCAGATTCCGGCAACTCCTGGAGCACCATGAGCTTTGTTGTCCTGGTCGGCAACCCCAAGGCCGGCTCGCGCACCTTGCGGGTGGCGGTATCGGCAGCGGGCGCCGTTGCCGATGCGCTCGGCGTGACCGGGAGCCCGCAGGTGATCGACCTCGCGCTGATCTCGCCGGGGCTGCTGCTGGACAGTCCTGGCCCGGCCGTGCAGGCGGCCGTGCAGCAGGTGCTCGACGCCGACCTGCTGCTGGTGGCCAGCCCGACGTTCAAGGGCAGCTACACCGGCCTGCTCAAAGTGTTCCTCGACCGGCTGCCGCACCGCGCGCTGCAGCACGCGACCGCGCTGCCGCTGCTGGTCATGGGCCTGCCGCAGCACGCGCTCGCTGTCGAGTTGCACCTTCGGCCGCTGCTGGTCGAACTCGGCGCGACCGTGCCGACGCCCGGGCTCGCGGTGCTCGAGTCGGAGCTTGACGAACTGGACGAAGTGGTCGGGCGGTGGGCAGCGCAGGTAGCCGGATCGCTGGCCGTTGCCGCCCAGACCAGGAAAACGGCGGTCGCGGCAGCCGGCTGAAAACCACCTGAAAAGGAGCCCGCTACCGGCAAACTGGGCTGATGGCGGAGAATCAGCTTTCCTCGATCCAGCATATTGTCCAGGTAATGCTGGAAAACAGGTCGTTCGACCACATGCTGGGGTTCCTTTATCAGAACAAGACCGGCCCGGGCGGGCAGCCATTCGAGGGACTCACCGGGAGTGAATCCAACGCCGACGCCGCGGGCACAGACGTTCTCGTTTATCAAATCGATATCGGCCAGGCCGGCAGCTATTTCATGCCAGGTGCTGACCCCGGCGAGGGTTATGCAAATACCAATGCTCAGCTGTTCTCGAGCGGCAGCCCGCCGACGCCGCCGGTAGCGAGCAACACGGGCTTCGTCACCAACTTCGACGCGACGATCGCCTACGACCAGCGATCCGGCCGCAGTGTGCAGGCCGGCACCACCGCCAGCGACATCATGGGCGTCTTCGGGCCGAAGGCGCTGCCGGTGCTGTCCGGCCTCGCGCGCGGCTTCGCCGTGTGCGATCACTGGTACGCCTCGGTGCCGACCGAGACGTTCCCGAACCGGGCGTTCGCCTGCGCGGCGACCAGCCAGGGGCACATGAACGACAGCGTGTCGACCTACACGGTGCAGAGCATCTTCGGCCTGATGACGGCAAGCAACCTGAGCTGGAAGATCTACGGCTACGACTCGGAGCCGCTGACCAAGGCCAACTTCCCTGATACCAGCAAGGCGCCGGCCACCTGCTTCGGCAAGTTCGCCGACTTCCAGGCAGACGCCGCGGCCGGGCAGCTGCCCTGCTACTCGTTCCTCGAGCCGAGCTGGGGGTCTGACGGCAACAGCCAGCACCCAAACTACGACGTCGCGCTCGGCGAGCAGTTCCTGCAGCAGGTGTACGAGGCGGTGCGCAGCAACGAGGCTGGCTGGGCGAAGACGCTGCTGATCATCACCTACGACGAGCACGGCGGCTGCTATGACCACGTGCCGCCGCCGCTCGGCGCCACCGCGCCGGACGACAGCGTGGGCGAGTTCGGGTTCGACTTCACCAGGTTCGGCGTCCGGGTGCCAGCCGTGCTGGTCTCGCCGCTGATCGCGGCGGGCACGATCTTCCGCGGCGAGCCCGGCGGCACGCCGTTCGATCACACCTGCGTGCTGAAGACCATCGAGACCAGGTGGGGCCTGCGCGCACTGACCAAGCGGGACGCAGTGGCGCAAGACCTCGGCGCCGTGCTCACGCTGACCACGGCGCGCCCCGACGACCCGCTGGCCGGCGTGACCGCGCCGCCCGCTTCCGGGCCGAACCCGGCGGCAGGCGAGGTCTCGCACATCCAGCAGATCCAGGCCCAGCTCGCCAACGACCTGCCGGTGCCGGCCGACCAGCTGCGCTCCGCGCCGGTGCTGCGCGATCAGCACACGCCCGCGGACTTCGAGAGCTTCATCGACTCGCGAACCTCGACCTGGGAGCAGGCGCACCAGCAGCATCAGGCGCCGTCGAGGTAGCCCTGCTCCGGGCGCCGCGGCCGGGCAAGCGCGGCCGGGCCAGGCGGTCAGCCGATCGGGCAGCCTGGCTTTGCCGTTGCCTCGCCTGAGTTGCGGTGCACCATCAGGCAGGACTCGTTCACCGCCTGGAAGGCACCGGCCGGGATCAGCTTCAGCAGCGAGACCAGCGCGTCCGGCCATTGCGGATACGAGCTGCCCTGGAAGTACCAGTTGCTGCCGTTGTCGGCGAGGATCAGCCCGTAGTGCTGCATCTCCACCAGGATCGCCTTGGCGTCCTTGCAGTACCTGGCCTTGTCCGAGCAGAACCCGGCGACGTCGAAGCTCGCCTTCAGCCGGAACCTGGCGCCCATCGGCGGCAGGTCGATGCTGCGGCCAGCGCCGGCCTCGTGCCTGGCCGGCCACAGGTAGGCCGACCTGGTCCGCTGCGCGGTGAACCTGATCGCGTGCGTGATCGGCTGGCCGGTCCGCACTGCCTGCTGCACCTGCGCGAAGTTCAGCAGCCCTGGCAGGATCGGCAGGCCTGCCGCGTCGGCTGAGGTCCAGCCGGCCGGGCGCAGCGCGTTGGACTCCAGGTGCCAGATCGCGCCGGAGCCAGCCGTCGACCCGTGCGGCGAGTACCTGGCTTCCCAGAGTTCGTAGAGCGTGCAGGTGTCGCGGTTGACCATGATCGCGTGCCGGTCGCCGCTGGCATTCTTGCCGCCCTCGATCAGGGTGCCCGGGCCGAACGGGTAAGGCCCCTTGTTGCTCTGGCTGGCGTAAGTGAACGTGATGTGCACCAGCTTGTGCTTATTGCCGACGATGTTGTACGGGATGCCGTAGGGGAATCCGCCAGGGTTCGGGCCGAAGTCCGGGTGCAGGAACGTGCTGCCGGCGTCCATGCTGCGCAGCCAGGCCTTGCTGTGCGAGTCCACCGGCAGCTTGGCGATGTCGGTGTTCCACACGTTGTCCGCGGGGAACATCGGGCAGTCAGGCGCGCCAGGCACGGTGGTCGACTCGGGCACTTGCTGGCGCGCGCCGCCGGCCATATCGGCGACCTCGGCCGCCGACCGCAGTCCGTGCTGCGCGTCCGCCTGCTGGCCCGGCGCCTGGCCCGGCGGCTGGCCCGGCGGCCGCACGGTCAGCAGCGCCGCGACCGCGAGCAGCGCGCAGCTCAGCATGCAGAGCAGGCCCTGACGTCTGGCGAGTGACCTCGGCAGCGAGCGCACGCAGGCATCCTGGCATATTCGGTTGCGGCAACGCGGCTGAATCAGGACATACTTCGCCAGTGAAAATGCACCCGGACCAGGTCGACCTCGACGCCGCCCAGGTCACCAGCCTGGTAGCGGCACAGTTCCCCGGGCTAGCTGGCCTGCCGGTCAGCCGGGTCCGCTCGACCGGCACCGTCAACGCCATCTACCGCGTCGGCGCTGACCTGTGCGCACGACTGCCGCTGGTGCCGCGCTGGGCCGAGGACCTGCGGACCGAGGTCCGCTGGCTGCCTGAGCTGGCCGGCCGGCTGACGCTGCAGGTGCCCGAGCCGGTCGCACTCGGCCAGCCGGGCGCCGGCTACCCGTTCCACTGGGCGCTCTACCACTGGATCGAGGGCCAGCCGTATGCCGGCGAGCTGATCGCCGACGAGCGGCAGGCAGCCGAGGACATGGCGCAGTTTGTGCGTGAGCTGCGCGCCGCCGATGTGCGCGGCGACGCGCCGGCCGCGGGCCGCAGGCCGCTGAGCGAGCTCGACGCCGAGACCCGCGAGGCCATCGAGTCGGCTCGCGGCGTCGTCGACGCCGGCGCCGCCTTGCGCGCCTGGGTCCGTGCCTTGCAGGCGCCCGCCTGGGATGGCCGTCGGGTGTGGATTCACGCCGACCTGATGCGCCCGAACCTGCTGGTGCGTAACGGCAGGCTGGCCGCGGTTATCGACTTCGGCGCCTTCGGCGCGGGTGATCCGGCCGCTGACGTGATTCCGGCCTGGGAGGTGTTCGGCGAGGCCGGACGGCAGGCGTTTCGTGCCGCGCTCGGCGTCGACGACGGCACCTGGGCGAGGGCGCGCGGCTACGCACTGCACCAGGCCGCGATGATCATCCCGTACTACGCCGAGACGAATCCCGAGTTCGTCGCGCTGGCCAGGCAGACGGTCGGGCAGGTGCTCGCCGACGCCGACGCCGGCCCGGCCGGAGCCGGCTGACGCAGCGCCGCGGCGCAATCCGGGGCCGGCCGGCAAATCCGCCGGATCCGGCCGTGCGGGCT
Source organism: Streptosporangiaceae bacterium (assembly GCA_030039155.1). Taxonomy (GTDB): domain Bacteria; phylum Actinomycetota; class Actinomycetes; order Streptosporangiales; family Streptosporangiaceae; genus JOPF074. Next base: position 6,512 of record JASHQL010000064.1, read on the forward strand.
CCCCTACAGTGGATGGCCATGGCAGCACGTCCGTTGCCCGACCTGGTCGCGCCAGACTGGGCCGAGGCGCTCGAGCCGGTGGCCGGCCAGATTGCCGCGATCGGCGACTTCCTCAGGGCGGAGATCGCGGCCGGCCGCAGTTACCTCCCTGCCGGGCCGAACATCTTGCGCGCGTTCAGCCAGCCGCTGGCCGACGTGCGGGTGCTGATCGTCGGCCAGGACCCCTATCCGACGCCGGGCCATCCGGTCGGGCTGAGCTTCTCGGTCGCGCCTGAGGTGCGCAGGCTGCCTGGCAGCCTGGTGAACATCTTCCGCGAGTACTCCGACGACCTGGGCTACCCGCGGCCGTCGACCGGCGACCTCAGCCCGTGGACGGAGCGCGGCGTCATGCTGCTGAACAGGGTGCTGTCGGTGCAGCCTGGCAACCCTGGCTCGCACCGCGGCAAGGGCTGGGAGCAGGTCACCGACCGCGCCATCGCGGCGCTGGCGGCGCGCGGCGGCCCGCTGGTCGCGATCTTGTGGGGCCGGGACGCGCAGAACCTCGCCCCGCTGCTCGGCGGCACCCCGGTCATCATGTCGGCGCACCCGAGCCCGATGTCGGCCGACCGCGGGTTCTTCGGCTCCAGGCCGTTCAGCCGCGCGGACGCGATGCTGCAGCAGGCAGGCGGCGAGGCCGTCGACTGGAAGCTGCCCTAGCCGGTCGTCACCGGGCAGGTCCGGTAGTGCCCTGGGCGCAGTTCGTTCATCGGGCCGAGTCCCGACGTCGCCCAGGCCCACGGCGTCGGCGCGTACGAGACGTCAGACAGGCCGCCGTAGGCGGCGCGCTGACAGACGTCGATCGACCTGACCGACGAATCGCGGAACCTGGCGATCGTGTGCTGCCCGCTGGTCAG
>JASHQL010000065.1 GCA_030039155.1 Streptosporangiaceae bacterium
TCGCTCCGCCCCGCGGTGGAGGATCTGTGGGGCGCCGGCGCGGTGATCGCGGCGCTGGCCGGCCAGCTCACGGCCGCGGACCCAGCGGTCGGCGGGCTGATCCCGCTGAGCCCGGAGGCGCAGGCCGCGGTGGCGGCGTTCCGCGCGGTCAGCGGCAAGCTCGCGGACGCGCTGGCCGACTGCGGCAGCGGCAGGGAACTGGTCGACATGGGCTTCGCCGACGATGTCGCGATCGCGGCCGAGCTGGACGGCAGCAGCTGCGTGCCGCTGCTGTCCACCGACCGGTTCGTGAACGCGGCCGGCTAGCCAGGCCCGGTGACCCGGCGCCAGGCCGTTCCGTTCCAGCGCAGGACGAGGTCGTGCCCGGCTGCGCCCACGGTGCCGAGCGCCCACATATCGGTGCGCGAGACCGCGGCGATCGGCCCGACGCTGAACGTGGTCGTGCCGACTCCGAGCACCGGCGTCTGCTGCCACGCCGTCCCGGTCCAGCGCAGCAGCAGCGCGTGCGTGGGGCCGGTGGGATCGCTGTAATAACCGGTCGCCCAGATGCTCTGCGCGGCTACGTCGATGACTGACCCGAGTGCGCTCGCGTTCGTGCCAGGGTCGGGGCTCGGCATGAGTTGCCAGGCGCTTCCGGTCCACCGCTCGCTCACTGTCTGCGACCCGGCCACGTCGCAGAAGCCCACTGCCCATGCGCTTGACCGGCCGGCGGCCGACACGTCAGCGAGGTCGGTGGTGACGCAGCCTTGCAGGTCAGGACTTGGCACCTGGCGCCATCGCTTGCCGTTCCAGTGCTCGGTCAGGGTGTGTGCGGCGCCCGAGTTGTCGCGGTAGAACCCGACGGCCCAGGCATCAGTGCCGGACACCGCGGTCACGGCGTCGAGCGAGCTCGTCGGGCCAGGGTGCGGGCTCGGCACCCGGCGCCAGGCGTGCCCGGTCCAGTGCAGGATCAGCGTCTCGACCGGTGAGTTCGGCTTCCCCAGTTCGGAATCGCCGACTGCCCAGGCATCGGACGCCGATGTCGCGGCTACGCCGTAAAGCTCGTTGGTGCCGTTCCGGCCGCCAGGGCTCGGTGACTGCGCCTGCCGCCAGCTGCTGCCGTTCCAGCTCAGAATCAGCGCGCGCGGATACGACGGGCTGCCCCACTGGCCGACCGCCCAGGCGCGAGTCTTCGAGACGGCGGCCACGTCGTTCAGGTCGTCATACCTGTCCGCGGCACGACCGGGGTTCGGGCTCGCGACTCGCTTCCAGGCCCTGCCGTTCCAGCGCTCGATCAGCGTCCTGGTCCAGGCGCCGCTGCATTCCCCGACGGCCCAGATGTTCCTTGCCGACGTGGCGGCGATCCCGTACAGCGGATTGCCGTTGCCGCACGCGGGCATGGCGGCGGCCGCTCCGGCGGCGCCGGCCAGCTGGCTGATGATGAGCCCGGCGAAGGGCAGCGCCAACCAGCGACCAAGCATGGCATCTCCTTTTGATGGCCTCTGAGGGTAGTGTTCCTGCGCCAGGTCGGCCAGTGGCGGAGTTCAGGCAGGCTGTCAGGTCGCCTTGACGGGCAGCCAGAGTGTCAGGGTACCCTGACGCTATGACGACCGAGGAGGACACGGCCGCGCTGGCCGGCCAGATCACCAACAAGGACCCGGCGGTAGGCCTGCGCGCGGTGGTGGCGCTGCGGCGGCTGCTGGAAGAACTCGAGCGGCTGCACGTGGACAACGCCAGGGACAGCGGCTGGTCCTGGCAGGACATCGCGACGGCGCTCGATGTCAGCAGGCAGTCCGTGCACGAGAAGCACGCAAGCAGGCGCAAGGTGTCAGGGAAGGAGGCCTGAGGTGTTCGAGCTCTTCACCAGCCTGGCGAAGCGGGCGATCGTGGTGGCACAGGACGAGGCGATGGCACTCGGGCATGACTTCATCGGCACCGAGCACCTGCTGCTTGGCATGGCCGGCGTGCCGGAGAGCACGGCCGGCGCGGTGCTGCATCAGCACGGCGTCAGGCCGGCGCCGGCCCGCGCGGAGGCGGTCAGGCTGCTCGACGCGATGGGCATCAGCGGCACCGCCTGGCAGGACGCGGCGGACGCGCTGGCCACCATCGGGATCGACGTCGAGGAGGTACGCAGGCGGGCGGACGAGTCGTTCGGGCCGGGGCGCTTCCTGTATCCGCGGCCGCCGTACACCGCGCGCGCCAAGACCGTGCTCGAGCTGTCGGTCCGCGAGTCCCGCGACCTCGGCCACGACCGCGTGGGCACCGAGCACATGCTGCTTGCCATGATCACCGAAGGCAACGGCGTCGGCGTCAAGATACTGACCGGCCTGCAGGTGGACCCGGCCGGGCTGCGATCGGCGCTGCTGGCCAGGCTGGCAGCCGCCAAGTCCTGACCGCGGCGGCGGAGTCCGGTCTCGGCCGGCCGCTACCGCGCCGGGTTACCGGCCGCTGTCCAGGCCTGCAGGGCAAGCCGGGTCAGCTCGGCGTTGTCGCTGACCGTGCAGCCGTCAGGCCCGACTGTGGTGTCTTCAAGCCCGACCCGGGTGGGCAGCCGCAGCCGGCCCGCGTGCGCGATCAGCGGCCAGCATGCCGGTCCTTCGCCGTGCAGCAGCCGGGGCGCGGAAACGTGCAGCTGGTCGAGCCGGTGCAGCACGGCATCGGCGGCCGCCACCGCGATGGCAGCCGGGGCGCCGATGATCTCCACCAGGATCCGCAGCCAGCCGATCGCCTGCCCGGCGGACGCGAGCAGGTCGGCGTCGGCCGCCGACCAGATTCCGGCCTCGGCCGCGATCCCGGCCGCGGCCAGTACCTCGCACAGACCTGCCCAGCCGGGTTCGGACAGGTTGACCGAGGCGAAATCGGGCCGCGCCGCAGCGGGCAGGGCGGCCCACCCGGTCACCGCGGACTGCCGCGCCGCCGGGTCGCCGCCAGTGATCCACAACCCGGTCGACACCCCGATCGGCGTGCCAGGGCAGGCCTGCCGCACCGCGGCCACCGCCGCGCCGATGTCTGCTGCCGCCAGTGACTCCCGGCCACCGCCGGCGCGCGGATGCAGGTGCACGGCCTCCGCGCCGGCCGCCACTGCTGCCGCGGCCGACGCGGCCAGCTCGGCGGGCGTCAGCGGCACCGCCGGGTGAGCCTCGCGGCTGTGCCCGCCGTTCAGGCACGCCTTCAGGCGGTCAATCCCGGTGCCCACCCAGCCATGCTCGCACCAGGCCATGCCAGCCAGCGCGGCAGAACCTCCAGCACATCAAGCACACCGCCAGCACACACGCAGCACACCTGCGGCATAGCCGCGGCGGTGACAGTGGTCATGTGCGCGGGTGCACCAGATCCCCAAGGGGGGAAGCGCCTGGCGCCAAAGGAGAGGCACGATGAACTGGTTCTGGATGAACATCCCCGCGGCTATGGCGTTCGTCGCAGCCTGGGTCGGCATCCCGCTGTGGCTGGTGCTCAGGAACCCGAGCTGGGGCCCGGAGCGGGCCGACAGCGAGCTGCGGGTGGCAGCCAGCCCGGCACCGGTGCTCGCCGATGACCGCAGCGACCGGGTGGCCGCTCCGGTGCCGGCCCTGGTCACGGCCGGCCCGCTAGCATGACCGACGGCCACAAGCCGCCAGCCTTGCCAGGCAGTCGGCCAGCCGGCCCGGCCGACTGCCAGCAGGGCGAGGCCATCTCGGTGGCGCTCCCAGCCAGCGCGGCAGGCCGTCGCGAGCCGTCGTCCGCGCCGCAGACCCGGCTGTCGCATCGGCTGCTCTGCCTGGTGTTCCGGCATTAGGTTATGAGTCATGGCAATCGTGCCGGATACCAAGAACTGGACCTGGGTCATCGAACGGCGCTGTCCGGAATGCGGGCTCTACGCGCCAGGCCTGCCCCGCGAGGCGGTGCCCGCGATGGTCCGGATCAACGCGGCCGCCTGGCAGGAGGTGCTGGCCGAGGACGGTGTGGCCGAGCGGCCGGCCGAAGACGTCTGGTCGCCGCTCGAGTACGGCTGCCACGTCAGGGACGTGCTGAGGATCTTCGACAAGCGGCTCGAGCTGATGCTCACCGCCGACGACCCCGAGTTCGAGAACTGGGACCAGGACGCCACCGCTGTCGAGGATGACTACCAGGGCCAGGATCCGCCGACGGTGATCGAGGACCTGCTGGCCGCCGCCGATCAGATCGCCTCGCGGTTCGAGACGGTGTCAGGGGACCAGTGGCAGCGGCCGGCCAGCCGCAGCGACGGCGCGAGGTTCACGGTCGAGTCGTTCGCCAGGTACCTGGTGCACGACCCGGTGCATCACCTCTACGACGTGACCGGCGTCCCGCTCGCCGAGCCAGCCGGGTAACGATTTTCCGCGAATCTCCAACGCTCCTGGCTGCCCGAGCGTCTTCGGAGGCGTAACCGGAACAAGGGTTCCGGGCCTTAACGAAGGGGAGACGACCATGAAGTTCAGCCTGGGCAGCAAGCGACTTGCCGCATCCGCAGTGATTGCCGCAGCTGTCATCCTGACCCCGGCGCTGGCGCTCGCGGCCGGCAGCGGCCGGGCTGGCGACAGCGGCCAGGCCGCCGCGCACGACAGCGGCACCCCGGCCAGGTGCGGGTCAGCCGCCCTCAGGGCTTGGGTCGGCGAGCCTGGCGACGGCACCGCGGGCAGCAACTACTACGAGCTTGAGCTGTCGAACATCTCCAGGCACGCGTGCACCGTCTTCGGCTATCCCGGCGTGTCGGCGATCGCCCAGGGCGACCGGCAGCTTGGCAGTGCCGCAGCCAGGGATGGCGCGGGTACCTCGCAGCTCATCACGCTTGCACCCGGCGAGACCGCGCACGTGCAGCTGCAGGTCGCCGATGTGAGCAATTACCCGCGGTCGGCCTGCCACCCGGTCACCGCGGTCGGCATCAAGGTGTTCCCGCCGAACGACTACGGCTCGCAGATCGTCGCGCCGTTCCTGTTCAGTGCCTGTAAGCGCCGCGGTCCGCAGTACCTGGGCGTGAGCCCGGCCATCCCAGGTACCGGCATCCCCGGCTACAGCTCATAGGCTGATCCGGTTCAACGCTTGGAGATTTGGTGCTAACCCGTTAGCACCAAATCTCCAAGCGTCTACATCCAGTCGGCGTGCTTCGGCCAGGCAAGCAGCGTGTCGACCACCTCGGGCGGCCCGGCCGCGTCGAGCGGCGCCGCGGTCGCGAACCGGCCGCGGTAGAACACCAGCGGCTGGCCAGGCTGGCAGTCCCCGAGCTCGGTGACCAGCCCGAGCACGATGACGTGGTCGCCTGCCTCGTGCACCGCCTGCACCGCGGCGCCGGCCCAGGTGAGCGCGCCAGCCAGGATCGGCGCGCCAGAAGGCGCGGCCGACCAGCCCACTCCGGCGAACTTGTCCGTCCTGGACACGCCGAACCGCCTGGCCAGGTCGCGCTGGGAGTCCGCGAGCACGTTCACGCAGAACTGGCCGGCCGCGGCGATCCGCGGCCAGGTCGTCGAGGTCAGCGACGGGCAGAACAGCACAAGCGGCGGCGTCAGCGACAGCGCGGCGAACGCCTGGCAGGCGAACCCGACAGGCTCGCCGTCGGAGATGCCGGTGATCACCGAGACGCCGGTCGCGAAGTGCCCGAGCACCTGCCTGAACCGCTCAGGCTCCGGTGCGTGCCAGACCGGCACGCCAGCAGGGCTCATGCGCACTGACTCTAGTGCGCGGCGCCCGAGCTGAACTTGTGGCCCCACAGGCTCACCGCCGTGGTCTCCCTGGTCACCCAGCTGCTGTCGGCCACCCGCAGCCCGTCGAACCCGTACTCGATGTCGAACCCGCCAGGGGTCTGCACGTAGAACGACACCATCAGGTCGTTCGCGTGCCGCCCGAGCGTCGAGCTGACCACCGCGCCGCGCCGCTCGCAGCGGTCAAGGGCGCGGCCGACCTCGTCGAGCGAGCCGACCTCGACCATCAGGTGCACGATGCCGGCCGGCGCCGCCATCGGCGCCAGCGCGAGCGAGTGGTGCCGCGGGCAGCAGCCGAGGAAGCGCATCCAGACCGTGGAACCGGCCGGCCTGCCGAAGAACTCACCAGGCATCCGCATCGAGTCGCGCAGCCTGAAGCCGAGCACGTCGGTGTAGAAATCCAGCGTGGCCGAGTCGTCGGTGACCGGCAGCACCACATGGCCCATGCCCTGATCGCCGGTGACGAAGTCGGTCGCGTACCTGCCGACGGCCGGCCTGTGCTCGAGGGCCGCGCCGCAGAAGACCTCAACCCCGTTGCCTGACGGGTCGTCGAACGAGAGCAGCTGGCCGACCCGCCGGTCGGCCAGCGTGGCGTCGTCGCCGGCCTTGACCGCGACCCCGGCCGCGTCAAGCGCGCGCGCCACCGCGGCGAACGCGGCAGCGTCGGTGACCTCCCAGCCCGAGCAGAGCAGCCGCTCGCGCGAACCAGGCAGCACCACGAGCCGCGCCGGGAAGTTGTCCATCCGCAGGTACAGCGCGCTTTGGTCGGGCCCGCGGCCCTCGGTCATGCCGAGCACTGACGTGCCGAACTCGCGCCACGCGCCGACGTCGGCGGTCTCGATCCGCAGATATCCAAGCGAGCGCACGAGACCCGTCATGCCCGGTCTCCTTCCAGGAAGCCGATCGACAGCCGGTTGAACTCGTCGAACTTCTCCAGCTGTGCCCAGTGCCCGCAGCCGCTGAACACGTGCAGCTGGGCCCGCCTGATCTGCTTGACTGCGACCAGCGCGCCGTCGAGCGGGTTCACCCGGTCCTCCCGACCCCAGATCAGCAGCACCCGGTGCCGCAGCCGGTGCGCCTCCCGCCAGAGCATCCCGTCCTCGGCGTCCTCGCCGAAGAAGCTGGCGCCCATCGCCGCCATCGCGGCGATCGACTTGGGGTCGCTGGCGTAGCGGTACCGCTCCTCGATCAGCTCGTCGGTGATCAGCCGCTGGTCGAACACCAGCGTGCGCAGGAACGCGGCCATCTTCTCCCGGCTCGGGCCTGGCGGCGCGGCGAACTCCATCAGCCGCTGCACGCCCTCGGTCGGGTCGGGCGCGAACGCGTTCAGGCTCAGCCCGCCAGGCCCCATCAGCACCAGCCGCCCGGCCCGGTCCTGATAATTCAGCGCGAACCTGGTCGCCACCCCGCCGCCGAGCGAATTGCCCACCAGGTGCACGCGCTCGATGCCGAGCTCGTCGAGCAGCGCGGCGACAGCCAGGGCGGCGAAGCTGAAGTAGTTGCCCTTGATCTCCGGCGCATCCGACCGGCCGAAGCCCGGCATGTCCACCAGCAGCGTGCGGAAGTGCCCGGCGAACACCGGCAGGTTCTTCCCGAAGTTGCTCCACCCGGACGCGCCGGGCCCGCCGCCATGCAACAGCAGCACGACGTCACCGCCGGGATCAGGCGAAGCCGGGCCGGCCTCGTGGTAGTGCAGCCGCATCCCGCCGGCCCGGGCGAACCGGCTGGTCGAGTCGTGGTCGATGGGCTGACCGGTCACAGCATCGCGTCCACCGGCACCGGCAGGCCGAACTCGCCGCCGCCGAACATCGACAGCGCACGCTCCGGGTCGTTGATCGCATGCACCCGGCCCGCGTGCGCGTCCCGCCAGAACCGCTGGATCGGCGTGCCGGTCTTCAGCGCACGGCCGCCGGAGTTCTCGAACAGCCGGTCTACCGCCCTGATCGCCTGCCCGGTGCCGCGGACCTGGTCCCGGCGGACCCGCAGCCGCAGGTCCATCGGGATCGGCGTGCCGGCCCGCGCGTGCCCCATCAGCTCGGCCATGTTCCGCTCGAGCGCCTGCCAGGCACCGTCGATCTCGGCAGCCGCTTCGGCGACCCTGACCTGGGAAAACGGATCTTGAGCGGCCTTCTGGCCGTAGGCGACCCGCACCCGTTCCTTCGTATAGGAAACGTGTGCCTCATACGCTCCTGTCGCCATCCCGATGACGGGTGTCGTGATCGAGTATGAAAAGACCGAGCCGTACGGCAGCTGGTACAGCGGCGCGGTGTTCAGCTCGTGGCCGGGGCAGCACAGCTTGGTCACGTCGGTGAAGCTGAGCGACCGGTGGGCCGGCACGAATGCGTCGGCCACCACGATGTCGTTGCTGCCGGTGCCGCGCAGCCCGACGGTGTCCCAGACGTCCTCGATGACGTAGTCGCTGGCCGGCAGCAGGAAGGTGCGGAAGTCGATCGGCTGCCCTTCGGCGTTGGTGACGAGCTGGCCGAGCAGCACCCAGCCGGCGTGGTCGCAGCCAGAGGAGAAGCTCCAGCGGCCGCTGAGCCGGTAGCCGCCGTCGGCCGGCCCGGCCTTACCGGTCGGCGCGTAAGACGACGACATCCTGGTCGCCGGGTCGCTGCCCCAGACGTCCTGCTGGGCCTGGGCCGGGAACAGCGCGAGCTGCCAGGGGTGCACGCCGAGTACCGAGGCCACCCAGCCGGTGGAGCCGCAGGCGCTGGCGATGAGCCTGACCGCGGTATAGAAGGTCACCAGGTCGGCCTCGAGCCCGCCGAAGCTGGCGGGCTGCAGCAGCCGGAAGAATCCCGTTTCCTGCAAAGCCTTGACCGAATCTGCGGGCACGCGCCTGGCGTCCTCGGTCTCCTGCGCCCGGTCGCGCAGCGTCGGCAGCAGATCCCTGACGCCCTCGATGACGTCGTGCCCGGCCTCGCTCACCCGCATCCTCCGATACCGCGCTGCCTCTCAGACATATCCGTAGACTAGAACATGTTCTAGTCTACGGATAGGCGAACAGCCAGCGCAGCGGCAGTGCAGCCCTCGGGGACGATGCCCGTTGCCCCCGATGACCAGGGAGGTCGCATGGACGACCGGAACGGCTACCGGACGATCGACGCCGGTGCGCCGCCGGCCAGGTTCGCCCGCGGCTGGCACTGCCTTGGTCTTGCCGAGAGCTACCGGGACGGCAGCCCGCATGCGGTCGAGGCGTTCGGCACCAAGCTGGTGGCGTTCGCTGACTCGTCCGGCGCGCTGCGGGTGCTCGATGCGTACTGCCGGCACATGGGCGGCGACCTGAGCATGGGCACCATCAAGGGCGACACCATCGCCTGCCCGTTCCACGCCTGGCAGTGGGGCGCCGACGGCCGGTGCGAGCGGATCCCGTACGCCAGGCGGGTGCCGCCGACCGCCAGGACCAGGTCGTGGCTGACCCTGGAGCAGAACAAGCACCTGTTCGTCTGGCACGACCCGCAGGGCAGGCCGCCGGCCGCCGAGGTGACGATCCCGCGGATCGACGGCGCCTACTCCGAGGAGTGGAGCGGCTGGACCTGGGACTCGCTGCTGGTGCAGGCCAACTGCCGCGAGGTCATGGACAACGTGGTCGACATGGCGCACTTCTTCTACATCCACTTCGCGTTCCCCACCTACTTCAGGAACGTGTTCGAGGGGCACATCGCCTCGCAGTACCTGGACACCAAGTCGCGGCCAGACGTGGACGCCGGCTCCAACTACGGCACCGGCGAGGAGACCACGCTGCACTCGGAGGCCGCCTACTACGGCCCGTCCTACATGATCGACTACCTGACGCACGACTACCACGGCGTGCAGATGGACAGCGTCCTGATCAACTGCCACTACCCGGTGACGCCGGACAAGTTCCTGCTGCAGTGGGGCGTGATCGTGAAGAAGCTGCCTGGCCTGTCCCCGGAGCAGGCGGACAAGGTCGCGGCGAAGTTCGCCAAGTTCATCGGGCTCGGCTTCGAGCAGGACGTGCAGATCTGGACGCACAAGAGCCGGATCGACAACCCGCTGTTGTGCGCCGAGGACGGCCCGGTCTACCAGCTGCGGCGCTGGTACGAGCAGTTCTACCTGGACGTCGAGGACATCCCCGCGGACATGGTGGCCAGGCACGAGTTCGAGGTGGACACCAGCAGGGCGGTGGACGCCTGGCAGGCCGAGGTCGCCGCGAACATGGCTGCACGAGAAAGTGGCGTGGCCTCGGCATGACCGAGATGGCCGTCGCGGGCGGCACCAGCGGCGCGGCCAGGCCGGACGAGCGGCAGGCCAGCTACCGCGAGGTGGCCTGCGAGCGGTGCGGCGCCGTGGTACAGGCGGCCAAGTTCAGCTTCCAGCACACCAGCGTGCAGTGGGATGCCGCGGCGGTGCGGCAGTGCGCGGAGTTCAGCCGGCGCGCCGCAGGCGGCGAGCAGACCCCGCTGATGGAGCGCTGCCTGAGCATGCGGGACAGCATCCAGGCGGCAGCGCTTGACGGCCGGCTGCCGGTCGCGGCGCCGGAATGGCAGCGGTGAAGCCGTGATGGCGCGGCCGGCCAGCCAGTCACCTGAACCCAACGCCGCGCCGCCAGCGGTGGCCAGGTGACGCGTGTCTTCCATCAGGTCACGGTCGGCGCCGTGGTGGCCGAGACCGACGAGGCGTGCTCCCTGGTGTTTGACATCCCGGCTGCGCTCGAAGCCGAGTTCCGGTACCAGCCCGGCCAGTTCCTGACCCTGCGCATCCCGAGCGAGCTGACCGGCTCGGTCGCGCGCTGCTACTCGCTGTCCAGCTCGCCGGTCACCGGGGACGCGCTCGCGGTCACGGTGAAGCGGACGGCCGGCGGGTTCGCGTCGAACTGGCTCGCCGACCAGGTCAGGCCCGGCACCATGCTCGACGTGCTGCCGCCGGCCGGCACCTTCACGCCGGCCTCGCTTGACGCCGATTTCCTGCTGCTGGCGGCCGGCAGCGGGATCACGCCGGTGATGTCGATCCTCACCTCAGCGCTGGCCGCGGGCCGCGGCCGGGTCGTGCTGGTCTACGCCAACCGCGACCCCGAGTCCGTCATCTTCGCGGCGCGGCTGCGGTCGCTGGCCGCGTCGGCCAGCGGCAGGCTGCTCGTGCTGCACTGGCTTGACTGCCTGCAGGGCACGCCGACGGCGGCCGGCCTGGTCCCGCTGCTGCGGCCGTACGCCGGCTTCCAGGTGTTCGCCTCCGGGCCCGACCCGTACCTGCGGGTGGTCAAGGACGCGGCCGGCGCGCTCGGCGTGCTGCCGCGCGCGGTGCACGTCGAGCGGTTCGTCTCGCTGCAGGACAACCCGTTCGAGGCGACCGAGCCGGCCGGCGGGGTTGACGCCACGCTGACGGTCACGCTGGACGGCCAGACCCGGCAGCTCCGCTGGCCCGGCGGCACCAGGATGCTGGACGTGCTGATCGACGCCGAGGTTGCCGCGCCGTACTCCTGCCGCGAGGGCATCTGCGGCGCCTGTGCCTGCCTGCTCACCGGCGGCCAGGTGGAGATGGCGCACAACGAGGTGCTCGAGGAGGACGACGTGGCCGACGGCTACATCCTGGCCTGCCAGTCGCTCGCGGCCAGCCAGCAGGTCGCGATCAGCTACGACTAGGATCGTGGGTCCAGCAAGGCCGGGAGGGGCGGCGCGCGGATGGATGTCGGGAACATCGCCGAGCTCAACGCGTTCCTGGTGCTCGACACGATCCGCTCACATGGCCAGGCCACCAGGCGCCAGCTCGCGGTAGAGCTTGGCCTGTCCGCCGCCTCGGTCAGCCGGATCGTGCAGCGGCTGCTGGCCGCCGAACTGGTCGAGGAACTGCCCGGCGACCGCTCGCCGCGCGGCCGGACGCCGATGCTGCTCCGCTTCGTCGGCCCGCCGGGCAGCGTGATCGCCGTCGACCTCGGCGGCACCCGCTGCCACGGTGCGGTCGCCGACCTGTCCGGGACCGTGCTGGCCGAGGACTCGCGCCCGGCCAGGGCGGGCGGCAAGGCGGCTGGCGCGCTGCTCGACTGCATCGCCGCGCTGCGGGCCAGGGCGATCGCCGGGGGCATGCCGGTGCGCGCGGTCGTGATCGGCATTCCCGCGCTGATCGACCCTGGCACCGGACTTGCTACGGCCGGCCCGAACGTGCACTGGCAGGGCTTCGACTTGCTGAACGTGCTGCGTGACCAGCTAGCCGAGCCGTTCGAGGTAGACAACGACGTGAACCTGGACGCGCTCGGCCAGGCCTGGCGCGGCGCTGGCCGCGGCAGCCACTCGTTCGTGACCATGTCCATCGGCACCGGGATCGGCGGTGCCGTGGTGGTCGATGGTCACCTGATCAGGGGACGGCACAACGCGGCAGGCGAGATCGGCTACATGCCGGTCGGCAGCGGCAAGCGCGGCACCGCCGGGCACCCGGCGGGCTTCGAGGCAGTGGCGTCGGGGCCGGCGCTGCGCGGGCGCGCGGCAGAGCTCATCGCCAAGGGCCAGCGGACATCGCTGGCAGCGGACTTCGGCGTGGCCGAGCTCTTCACCGCCGCCATCGCAGGTGACAACGTCGGCATGCGGGTGATCCGCGAGCTGATCGGGCACGTGTCCGCCGCGATCGTGGGCGCGACCGCGCTGATCGACCCGGAGCGGATCATCCTGGACGGCAGCATCGGCCGCGCGCTCGAGCCGTGGTTGCCCGATATCCGCGCGGCGGTGACCGAGCAGGTGTTCCGCGCGCCGCAGATCGTGGTGTCCAGGCTCGGCAGGGGCGCGACCATCACCGGCGCGATCGCGCGGGCGCTGGCGATCGTGGCGGAACTCGACGCGCCAGCGCAGGTGAGCCAGCAGCCGCTGCGGTCCAGGATCAGCTAGGCCACCGGGGGAGCTGGCCACCGCGGCAGTACCGATCAGGAACGGACATCTTGTCGTGACTCGCGTAGATAGTTAGAGTTCAGGCCGAGCAATAATTTCAGGCTGAAAGAAAAGATCAGCCGGGGGAGCCTGAAGAACGCGCGTCCTGGAGGCTCAGATGCCCGCGAAGCTGCGCATTGCCGGAATCTTCCTTGGCCTGGCCGGCCTGGCCCTGCTCGCCGCCGTCCCCGGCAATGCCGCAGCCGCTACGGCGGCACCAGCGGCGTCCCATGCCGGGTCCGCGCACCGGCATCCGACCGCCGAGCTGGCCGCAGGGCAGGACGATCCTGGCCAGGTCGGCACGTCGACCATCGGCCTGCAGGGCTGGCAGGTGCAAAGCACCGCAGCCAGCACGGACTGGACGACCGGCAGCGGCGCCACCGAGGGCGGCGCGCAGATCTCCCAGCCCGGCTTTGACACCACAGGCTGGCTGCCGGTGCGGCCGGACGACGCGGGCGCGGTCGGCACCGAGGTCGAGGCGCTGCTGCAGAGCGGCATCTGCCCTGACGACACCTCGCTCGAGCCGGTGAACCAGAGCACCGACAGCCAGAGCAGCATCTTTTACTCCGACAACCTGCAGCAGTGCTTCGGCGCGCCGATGACCAGCCCGGCTGCCGACACCAACCCGCTGTTCGACGTGCCGTGGTGGTTCCGCACCGACTTTTCCGCCGCGGCCGGCCGCGGCGCGGACTACAAGCTCGTGATCAACGGCGTGATGGGCCAGGCCGACGTGTGGGTCAACGGCACCGAGATCGCCACCGAGGCCACCGTCGAAGGCGACTACACCAGCTACACCTTCGACGTCTCCGGGCTGCTGCAGCCCGGCCAGAACACGCTGGCACTCGAGCTGTACCCGAACAACCCGAGCACGATGTTCACGCTGGACGACGTGGACTGGAACCAGATCCCGCCGGACAACAACACCGGCATCCAGTTCCCGGTCCAGCTGCACGTGTCCGATGCGCTTGCCATCTCCAACACCTACGTGACCCAGAAGGACGCGCCGGACATGAGCATCGCGGCTCTCACCGTGCATGCCGACGTGACCAACAACACCGGCAGCCAGCAGACCGGCACCGTGAACGCGCAGGTCGACCCGCCGGGAGGCGGCCAGCCCATCCAGCTCTCGCAGCAGGTCACGGTCCCGGCAGGGGCGAGCGAGAGCGTGAAGTTCAGCCCGGAAGGCTATCCGCAGCTCATGATCACCAACCCGCAGCTGTGGTGGCCGTACCAGATGGGCGGCCAGCCGCTGTACGAACTGCGCGCCTCGGTGTCGGACGGGGCCGGGCTGTCCGACTGGGCGGCGCCGGTGGACTTCGGCATCCGCTCGGTGACCACGTACCTGACCGCGCCCTCTGACCTGGCGCCAGAGGGCGTGCGGGTCTTCGAGATCAACGGCGTGCCGTTCGACTTCAGGGCCGGCGGCTGGTCGGAGAACCTGTTCCTGCACTATTCCGCCGCCGACCTGGCGAACCAGATCACGCTGATGAAGAGCATGGGCATCAACGGGATCAGGACCGAGGGCAAGGAGATGCCGCAGGACTTCTACAACCAGATGGACCGGGCGGGCATCCTGATCGACGCCGGCTTCCAGTGCTGCGACAAGTGGGCGCCGTCCGCCAGCGGCCGCGGCGTGACGTCGCAGGACTACCACGTGATGTACGAGTCCTCGCTCACCATCGGCGAGCAACTCCGCGATCACCCGAGCGTGCTGAACTTCAGCTGGAGCGACAACCAGCCGATCAACGAGCAGGAAGTCGCGTCGCTGGCGGGATTCAGCCAGTCCGGCTTCCAGGACCCGATCATCTCCTCGGCCGAGTACAACTCGAGCGGGATCCTCGGCCCGTCCGGCGAGAAGGAGGGGCCGTATGACTGGGTGCCGCCGAGCTACTGGTACGACACCTCGCATTCCAGCAACAACGCCAACGACGACGACTCCACGCTGACCAACGTCGGCGGCTCCTGGGGCTTCGACAGCGAGCAGAGCGCCGGCGACACCGTGCCGACCATGGACTCGATCGACAGGTTCATGTC